>JABHYI010000022.1 GCA_018656255.1 Bacteroidota bacterium | reverse complement strand
TGAGATATGTAGTTGTTTCAATTATTTCTCCAGAAAGATAATAGGTTATAATTTCTCCGTGGAGTTTACCAGACACATAAAACTCTCTAGTCATTACTTTTTGAGAGCTTTCATGAAAAATAAGCCACAAACCAATTCGCTGCTTACCCCTCATAGCGCCTTTACTAACTAAATCTCCATTTTTTGTATAATACTGAACTTGGGTTGGAATATTTGGAGAAAATTCTTTGACACAAAAGGGTTGATCCCCACAAGTTTCGCAGTAAAAAGAAAAGGTGCCCACTTCCTTATCATCTACAAAGCTTCCTTGGTATCGCAGTTGCTGAGAGTCTGGGTAGAGCTTTTGCCAAAGCCCTTGACGCTTGCCATTGGCATCTTTTTGGTTGATTTGCTGGGCAAAAAGAGCTCCTACAGAAAAACAAAATATAAAAACAAATACAACAATCCTTCTCATAGATATAAGCGTTTTGTGTTATACATTATACTCTATTACTTATAATAACCCCTGCGTTAAGCACTAATGGCTATTATTTTTTCTTTTTCTTTTGTAATTTTTTCTGCTCCTCTGCCTGCTCCATCATCGTTGCCATTTTCTTTTGAAACTTATTTTGTTTCTTAGGTTTGGCTTTATTTACGATAATTTGCGCCTTGATTTTTTCTTCATCAATAATCATGTTTTTAATCACTAACATAATACCAATAGTAATTAAATTGGACACAAAGTAGTACAGTGATAATCCACTGGCATAATTATTAAAGAACACCAACATAAATAGTGGAGACAGGTACATTAGTATCTTCATGTTTGGCATACCAGGCTGTTGTTGAGCTTGCATGTTTTGCCCCATGGTCATGGTCATGTACCAGAAAATAGCTAGTGATGCTAGGATAGGAAATAAACTTACATGGTCTCCATAAAATGGAATAGAGAATCCTGCTGGGAATTGATAAATAGTATCATAACTAGATAAATCGTCTGCCCACAAGAAACTTTTTTGACGAAGGTCAAAGGCTGTCGGGAAAAAAGTAAACAAGGCATAAAACACAGGAATTTGCAATATGGCGGGCAAACAGCCCTTGAGAGGACTGGCACCTGCAATGTTTTGCAGCTTCATTGTTTCTTGCTGAATTTTCATCTTATTATCGCCATGCTTCTCCTTAATAGCATCAATTTCTGGTTTTAACACCTTCATTTTTGCTTGGGCTAGATACTGCTTGTATTGAACCGGAGATAAGGCCAGCTTCAATAAAATAGTTAACATGATAATAGCAATTCCAGCTGGTAAGAAACCACTCAAAAAGCCAAACAGAGGGATAATAACAAACTTATTGATCATACCAAAAATACCCCAACCCAAAGGCATTGCCTGATCTAAATCACGGTCGTACTTTTTAAATATTTGATAATCTGTAGGGCCGTAATACATATTCATGTTTTGAGCAACCCCACCAGCTTTTGGCTCAATTAATATTTTAGCCCCGTATTGTTTGGTGTAAACAGTATCAACAGTTTCATCCTCAACAAGATCTCTAGAGCTGAAGGCTACCTCTTTAAAAGAGGTGTCTGTAAGTAGCATAGAGCTAAAGAAATGCTGACGGAAATTTAACCAATTAACAGCTACCTCAACATCTTGATCCTCTCCAGTTGGAGATAGCTTAGAATGTTTGTCATTTTCATACTCATAGGTTAATCTAGAGTATCTGTTTTCATAACTAATACTTTTTGCATGTCTGTACCCTTTTAGTTTCCAATCCAAATACATGGGTTGGCTGGTGTTTAAAACATCTTCTAAGCCCTTAGACTGTATAGAAAAATTGGTCATGTATTCTCCCGCAATAAGCTCATAACGGTACTCTAGGTAGGCATTGTCTGAAGATTTAAGACGCATGGTTAATACCTGGTTGTTTCCATTTAGAGAAAGGCTTGGCTCGAAATATAAATCCTGTGTGTTTAACAATCTATTTTCTGCAGAAAACTGAAAATTTAAACTTGCATTGCCGTCTTTTATAAGGTATACTGGTATAGAATCATAGGTTGTGTGCTTCTTTAAACGCGCCTGTGTTACATACCCTCCTTTGTTGCTTATAGTTAGAGACAACACATCGTTTTCTATGACAGTTGTTGCATCACTTGCAGATGGAAGAGTCGCAGAATAGGCAAAAGACCCTAACCTGTTTTGAAGCTTTTGCATACCTACAGAGTCTGTGGCGCTTCCAGAGGCCATGCTCTGAGTTGCTTCATTTAGTGTTATATCTTCTTGAGAAGCGCTAGAAGCAGCCATATCTGCAGCTGCCTTAGCTTGGGCAGCAATTTCTGCTTCTTGGGCAGCAATTTCTTCTTCGCTAGGTTGTTGTAGATACAACATCCATATAAAGATGGCTCCAATTAATACAAATCCTATAATAGAATTGAGGTCAAATTTCTTTTCTTCCATAATGATACTCCGCGATTAGTTTTCTACGGAAATTTTAAAACCACATTACATGGTCTCGGTTGTTTAGCATTTCAGGATATCTCCTGAAAATAATAGTTTTTACAAGTCAATAATCTAGCCTAAACCAGAAGTACGACATATTGTCTTATTTAGTAATATTCGTACGTGTAATTCTCAACGGTTCCATTTAGAAACGTTCGTATTTCACTAACTGGGTAATCATCTTCATTGTAGAGATACGCACTTGTATACGATAGATTATTCATAATTTCATTATCTCTATCGTATAAAGTAGATTCTAATGTGTTTCGACTATATATAGTGGTATATGTTGTAGCATAAACAGATTTTCTATAATAATTTTTATCATCACTTTTTACTACAATCCTTGCAGGGTCTTGAGGTACATTATAACTATTTTCTCTTTGAAAACTACAATTAGAATCTGTATATGAGAAGGCACTTGTATAATACGCTATATCATCTGGTGTTTTAAATTCAAGTTTTTCAACATTACAATCACTACTGTTTAATGTATATAATCCATAAAAGATTAACTCATTCGTGTCGACATTTATACCTTCAATCCTTACAGTGTTTCCTGTTCTATTATAATACACTTCAATTTTCTTCACTTGATCGTTATCATCATAATACGTTAAGGTCCTATTATCGCTTTCATAGGTTGCCACAAACCTAGTAGCTCCACCAAAAAAAGTTCCTGATGCTTCTTCTATTTTATTTTCAGAATTATAGATATAAGATTCTATAATTTGATTATCCTTTTTTATATTTTTTAACAACACCAGTTCTTCAATAGGATCTTCCATCATTCCATTTTGCGTATCTGAATCATCAGAACTACAAGAACTAAAAAATAAAAAAATAGATAGAAATAAAATAAAAAAATGCTTCATAGGTATTATTTTTTAGTTTTAGAATATTCATATGCAGCCCCGACCAAACTCACAAATAAAGGATGCGGATTGGCAACAGTACTCTTGTACTCTGGATGGTATTGTACCCCTACAAACCAAGGGTGGTCTTCGATCTCTACAATTTCTACCAAATTGGTTTCTGGATTAACTCCTGTTGTTTTTAAACCTGCAGCTTCTAACTGAGTTCTGTAGGCGTTGTTGTATTCAAAACGGTGGCGATGTCTCTCTTCTATGTTTGAAACACTATACACATCTTTTACGATACTATCCTCCATAAGCTCACAATTCCAGGCTCCTAGTCGCATTGTTCCACCTTTATCTATAATGGTTTTTTGTTCCTCCATTAAGTTAATGACTGGATGCACTGTAGTTTCATCCATTTCGGTAGAATTAGCATCTTTTAAACCAAGGATGTTTCGGCTATATTCTATCACTGCCATTTGCATCCCTAAACAAATACCTAAAAAAGGTAATTTTTGTTCTCTAGCATATCGCACCGCTTCTATCTTCCCTTCTATTCCTCGTTCTCCAAACCCAGGCGCTACTAAAACAGCATCTAGGTCTTTCATCTGCGCTTCAACATTTGAAGCATCTAAAAACTCTGAATGGATAGACTGTACTTTTACTTTCACTTCATTAGCCGCTCCAGCATGAATAAAAGACTCAAGGATAGACTTATAACTATCCTGAAGTTCTACATACTTTCCAATGAGACCAATAGTAACATGTGCCTTTGGGTTTTTATATCTTTTTACAAATTCATTCCAAGCAATAAGATTAGGTTTTCCTTCATCTTTTAAACCTAGTTTTTGAAGGGTTACTTTATCTAAGCCCTCTTCTAGCATTAAATTTGGTACATCATAAATAGTAGATGCATCTATAGACTCTATAACTGCATCCTTATGTACGTTACAAAACAAGGCTAGTTTATGACGTAACTCCTCACTTAAGTGGTGTTCGGTTCTGCAAACCAATATATCTGCCTGTATACCACTCTCCATTAAAGTTTTTACAGAATGCTGCGTGGGTTTTGTTTTCAACTCACCTGCTGCAGAAAGGTAAGGGATGAGGGTTAAATGAATGACCAAGCAATTTTGATTGCCTAACTCCCATTTTAATTGACGTACAGATTCTATGTAGGGTAATGATTCTATATCTCCTACCGTACCTCCTATTTCTGTTATAACAATATCATAGTCTCCGCTTTTCCCCAGTATCTGGATGCGCTCTTTTATTTCGTTTGTAATATGAGGTATTACCTGAACTGTTTTTCCTAAAAACTCACCACGACGCTCTTTTTGGATAACACTTTGGTAAATTCTGCCCGTAGTAACATTGTTAGCCTGTGAGGTAGGAACATTTAAAAAACGTTCATAATGCCCTAGATCTAAATCTGTCTCGGCGCCATCATCAGTAACATAACACTCACCGTGTTCATAGGGATTTAATGTTCCAGGATCTATGTTAATGTAGGGGTCTAATTTTTGGATGGTAACTCGATATCCCCTCGCCTGAAGT
>JABHYI010000067.1 GCA_018656255.1 Bacteroidota bacterium | reverse complement strand
AGGCATTATGGCAGCCGTTGAGCGTTTTGTAGTTACTGTAAAAGGAAAGGGATCTCATGGTTCTGCCCCTTGGAGTGGTGTTGATCCTATTTTAATTTCGGCTAAAATTATTGATGGTTTCCAGACCATCATCTCAAGAGAGGCATATCTTATAGAGGCGCCAGCTGTTATTACTGTTGGGAAAATAACAAGTGGTACACGTTTTAATGTTATCCCAGAAAGTGCAGAACTCATAGGTACCGTAAGAACCCTAAACCCAGATATGAGAACCATGATCATCAAACGAATGACAGAAATGGCCAGCGATATAGCCAAGGCCTATGGAGGAGACGCAACCATAGATTGGCAAAACAACACCATCGTTACCTATAATGACCCTGAGCTAACCACCAAGGCTATCGGCACTTTAAAAATGGTAGCAGGTGCAGATAAGGTACTGGGCATGAAAGCCGTTACAGGTGGTGAAGATTTCAGCTATTTTCAAGAAAAAATACCGGGAGTTTACTTTTTCCTGGGAGGTATGACTCCTGGCAATACAATGCCTTACCCCCATCATACTCCAGATTTCCAAATAGATGACGCTGGAATGTTACTTGGAGTCAAATCATTAACACAACTGGCTTTAGATTATTTAAATCAATAACAACATAAAACCCAACAAGCAAGCCTTTGCACAAAGATTAAAAATCAGTACTATTGCTTTTTAAGTAAAAAAATAGCACTAAAATTAATATACCATGGAATCTCAAGCATTACTACCCTATTTTGCCTCCTTACTATCTACTATTATAGTAGGTGGTATTGCCTATCTATTTTTTAAAAAACACACAGATAACGAAGAAGGTCGAAGACGATTTTTATTACATAAAGACACCCAAAGTAAAACCTTACCCCTAAGACTACAGGCCTATGAACGTCTTACCTTACTTTTGGAACGTATAGACCCAAATAGTCTTTTAATACGTGTAAAACCGTCAGGTAACGATTTAAACAAGTATGAGCAGGACCTTGTATCAAGCATAGAAGATGAATTTGTACACAATCTAAGCCAGCAAATTTATGTGTCTGTGGAAATGTGGAATGTAACAAGAACTACAAAAAACACAACCATACAAATTATAAGACAAACGGCCATGAACGAAAAGATTGAATCTGCAGACAAACTCAGAGAAGCTGTTTTAAATCATTTTATGGGAGAAGTAACACCATCACAAAAGGCATTAGCCTATCTAAAAAAAGAAATACACCAACTCTTCTAAAATACGCCATGCATGTGGTTATTGCTTGGTGACAAAGTAAATTCATTGTATGAATCCTAACTTTTTACAAACACCCATAGAATATCTCAAAGGCGTAGGGCCTAATAGGGCAGATTTGTTAAAAAAAGAGTTGGGCATCTTTACATTTCAAGACCTATTAAATCTATTTCCAAACAGGTATCTAGATAGAACACAGTACTATAAAATAAAAGATTTGCAACGCAATAGCGCAGACGTGCAGGTTATAGGCAGGATAACTCATTTAAAAACTGTTGATCAAAAGCGCGGTAAACGCCTGGTGGCAACCTTTAAAGATGCCAATGGCATGATGGAGCTTATCTGGTTTAGAGGCCATAAATGGATTAAAGAGAATTTAAAACTCAATGAAACCTATGTAGCCTTCGGGAAAACAAACTTTTACAACGGCACTTTTTCTATGCCTCATCCAGATTTAGAGCTACTGAAAGAACACCAAAGCAAGTTACGCTCTGCCCTACAGCCAATATACCCCTCCACAGAAAAACTAAGCAACAGTGGTATTACCAATAGAGTTGTAAGCGGCCTTATGGAACAATTGTTTTTGGAGCTTAAAAAATCGTTCGTAGAAACACTCTCACCAGGTATTTTAGAGGAGTTACAATTAATGCCCAAAAGTAAAGCAATACTAAATATTCATTTTCCAGAAAATGGAGAAGAATTAGCAAAAGCAATATACCGGTTAAAGTTTGAAGAATTATTTTTTATACAACTACAATTATTAATAAAAAACTTAGTCCATAAAAGCAAAATTAAAGGCTATCCTTTTACTACAATTGGAACCAATTTTAACAGCTTCTATAAAGAGCATCTTCCCTTTGATTTAACAGACGCACAAAAAAGAGTGATCAAAGAAATACGCAATGATTTAGGTAGTAATGCGCAAATGAACCGCTTATTGCAAGGAGATGTAGGTAGCGGGAAAACAATTGTAGCGCTTTTATCAATGTTAATAGCTATTGACAACGGTTTTCAAGCTTGTTTAATGGCCCCGACTGAAATTTTGTCAGTCCAGCACTATACCGGCTTATCAGAATTATGTAAACCTCTTAAAATCAGTATATCAATACTAACAGGTTCAACAAAAACTTCAATAAGAAGGGAAATACATGAATCACTAGAAAATGGCCAATTAAACATCTTAATTGGTACCCATGCCCTACTAGAGGATAAGGTGAAATTTAAAAATTTAGGGCTCGCAATAATTGATGAACAGCATCGTTTTGGAGTAGCCCAACGAAGCAAATTATGGCATAAAAACAAGTACCCTCCTCACATACTTGTAATGACCGCAACGCCCATTCCTCGAACCTTGGCAATGAGCGTATATGGAGATCTAGATATTAGTGTTATAGATGAACTTCCTCCCGGAAGAAAAGACATAAAAACAGTGCACCGCTATGACAGCAATAGACTTAAAGTGTTTAAGTTTATTAAAGATCAAACCGATCTTGGAAGACAGGTATATATTGTGTATCCGCTTATTCAAGAAAGCGAAGTGCTAGACTACAAGGACCTTATGGACGGCCATGAGAGTATCTCAAGGGAATTTCCGCAACCAAAGTACCAAATATCTATTGTACATGGTAAGATGAAACCCGCAGATAAAGAATTTGAAATGAATCGTTTTATAAAAGGCGAAACCCAAATTATGGTTGCTACCACGGTGATTGAGGTTGGTGTAAACGTGCCAAACGCCTCTGTAATGGTCATAGAAAGTGCAGAACGCTTTGGACTTTCTCAACTACACCAACTCAGAGGACGCGTAGGTCGTGGCGCCGAGCAGAGTTACTGTATTTTAATGACCAGCCATAAATTATCTGCAGATGCAAAAACACGTTTAGAAACCATGACAGGCACCAGTGACGGTTTTGAGATTGCAGAGGTAGATTTAAAACTCAGGGGGCCGGGAGATATGATGGGCACCCAACAAAGTGGGGTGTTAAATCTAAGAATTGCAGATATTGTAAAAGATACTCATATACTAAAAATAGCTAGAAGCTACGCAAGACAAACCTTAGAGAAAGATCCTTCACTCATATTACCAAAAAATAGTGCTATAAAAAACACCTACGGGCAAATAGGAAAATATAGAAATATCTGGAACTATATTTCATAGCAAATCAAACGAGCT
>JABHYI010000053.1 GCA_018656255.1 Bacteroidota bacterium | reverse complement strand
TACCCCGGTTAAAACCCTTATCTAGGAGTTGTTGCTCAATACCCTGCATTTTTTTTATTAGTTCTCCCCCAAGACCCTCAAGGCCTAATTTACTGAGTCTATCTTCTAGGTCTTGGCGTAGTTGCTGCTGCTGTTTATAAATCTCAAAGAGCTCGGCGTCATTGTTTTCGCTTTGGTTGGTTGGGGAAGCGTTTGGTTGGTTGCGGGGTTTGCCGTTGCCTCCATCGCCTTGTCCTTGACCTTCTCCCTGTCCCTCGCCCTGCCCTTCACCTTTACCTTCACCCTCGCCTTCTCCTTGACCTTCTCCTTCTCCCTTGCCTTGTTCTCCTTCTTTACCCTCTTTTCCTTCTTTGCCTTTTTCGCCCATGCCTTCTTGCATTTTTTCGGCTAGGCTCTTTTGTTTTTCAATAATGTCAGGAAGCTGAAAACCTTCGCCTTGTCCTTGGCCGGGCTTTGGCATTCCTTGCTTACCGCTTCCAGAGCCTTGGCCGATTTGTTGTTGCTGCATGCTGGTGAGCATATTGGTGAGTAGGTTTGCCAGATCGTTGGTGGCGGTAACGGCGTATTGCTGTGATCCAACACCTTGAGGCATCTGGTTTTCTGCAAGACGCTCCATCGCCTTTTTTAAATTATAATGAACCTGGGTCACAGACTCGTTTATTTTCTGACCAATGGTGGGTTGGCGCAGTGAAAGAGAAAACAAACTATCGTCTATGTGCTGAAAATTTTGCTTTAAGTCATTTTGAGTGTTTAGGCGTTTTCCAAAAAGAGGATTGCCGTACTGTGTTGCTTTAAAATCCTCCATTAACGCTTCTTGCCTAAAAGAAAACACAACCAAGTTGTCTAATATTTGACGTAACATAGCCACATCTTCTTCTATTTGTTCTCCTTGAGATCCAGATAGGGCCATCATCATTTGTTGGCCCATTTCTTGCATTTTTTGGCCCGCCTTTTTTTGATTTTCTTTTGCGCCAGCTTTGTTTTGTTTCTCCAGTTTTTGAGTTGCTTGTTGCTGCTGGCTGTCTACCACTTTTTCACCCACTTTATCTTGTGGGAGTTTCATGGGAGCTTTTAATTTTTCATTCTCTTTTTTTAGCTCTTCAAGTTCCTGTTTGTATTTCTCAAACTTTTCATTGATTTTTTCTTGAGCCTGCTTGGTGTTCTGCTGTTCTGGTTTTTCTGCCAGTTTACGCTGCTCTGCTCCTAATTTAAAAAGTTCTTCAGAAAGCTTTTCGCTTTTTTTAGACACATAATAGCGTTTGGTTAATTCTATTAACTGTTCTAGGTTTTTTTCTTGGTTTTTGTTTTTCTTGGCTACTTTTTCTAGTTTTTCTGTAAGCTCTTCTTTGGTGATTTTGTCTTGTAACTCTTCTAGCTCTTGAAGTAGTTTTTCGTTTTCTTTTAATTTTTCTTGGTTTTCTTTTAGTCTTTTCTCAAGCTGCTGCTTAAAGGGATCTTTTTCTTTACTCTCTGGCTGAAATTTTTCTAAACTCTCTTGCAGTTGTTTTGAAAACTGCTGCATCATTTTTTCTTGTTCCTTTTGGCGCTTTAAAACATCTTCTAGCTTCTTTTTGTCATTCCAGTTAAGGGCCTCTTTTTCTTTTTGTATGAGCTCTAATTCCTCAAGACGCTTGTCTTGGTTTTTTAATTCTTGCAAGGCGGCGTCCATGGCTTTTATTGCGTTTTCTTGGTTTTGTAATTGCTGTGTCTGCAGCTCGTCTTGAGATAGTTTTCGATAAGAGTAATACCCAGATCGAGAAGATTTATAGGTGTTAACAGCGTCATTATCAAAGATTTCAAAATAGTACTCATACTCAACATCCTGGGGCAAATCTAATGCGCCAGGAAAGACGTATGTAAACTGATCCAGGGTACTCTTATTTACGGGTATTTGTTCTGTTTTTTTAAAGTCTTGCTGGCCTTGTGGGTAATAGACCAGTTGTAGTTTTGAAAAGCCATAATCATCGCTAACTTGTCCTAAAAAATATCTCTGTTGCTCGCTTAGGCTATCTAGCTTAGATTGTACAGAAATCTCAGGAAACTCATCTTTAATTACCCTTATGGTAAAAGACAGATTCTCATACTCCCGCAACCTATCATTAGAGGTTGTAAGAGCGTAATCTAGGGTGTTGTATATTGTTTTACTATACTTGTGTTGCTGCTGGTTTGAAGTAAAAGAATACACCGTGTCTTTTGTTTTTAATCCAACATGACTGGTGTTTTTAGTGGTTACAAGCCACTGAACTTTTGTGCCCTCTGGCAAGATTGTATTTCCTGTGCTGTTGAGGGTTTGGTCTTTTTTTCCTGTATAACTAGGGTAATTTAAAAAGAGCTGGAAACTTACCAGAGAAGGGGTTTTTACAACCTCCAGGGTGTAGTTTTTTGAGCTTACATCATTAGCCAATAAGGTAAAATCAATCGCGGTGTTGGGTTGTAAAAAAGTATATTCGAAAACTCCTGGTGCGGTTTGTTGAAGAAAGTATTTTTGATTGTTGTAGGCAATACTTGCGTCTTGCGGGATAGCGCTGCCCTTGGTTCTTATTTTAAGAGTAAAGGGTTTGTTTTGAATTGCTGATAAATCCTGGTTAACAATATAAAAACTAAAGGGGGCTGGGGGCGCATAGGCGGTGTTATAGTTTACAACGCGTTTGTAGCTACTGGCAAACAAATCTTTCTCACCCAGAGCAGAAACTACACCAAAAACCAGCATTGGGATAGCGGCAAAAACAAGATATTTTAGATTTTTTTGAAAATTTATTGCTTTTTTAAAAACCACAGACTGCATTTGGAGCGACTTTTGGTCTATACTTGCAGATAGCAGGTCTGACTCTCTTTGGTTTTGGTTTAGCTGTAAAACATTTAATAGTTTGTCATTAACCTCTGGAAAATGATCTCCAATGATTTGAGCTGCCTGCTCATTGGTAATACCCTTTTGAAGACTAAAAAGTTTAAGTAGCGTAAAGGCAATGAAACGCATAAAAAGAGCAAGCTCAACAAGCACAAAGGTCCAGAACAAAATAGTTCTACCCATGGGGTTTAGCCACAAAAAGTACTCTATAAGAAGAGTGAGTAAAAAATACAAAAATCCCGCAGCAAAAAAGAAAATGGTTCCCTTTATGAGCTCACTGGTATAGTATTTTTTTATAAATTGTTCCAGCTTCTGCTGGATAAGACTAAATGAACTCATTTGGTTTTGTCGGCGATTTACAACGGATTTAAAATTAGTGCAAAAAAAACAGCAAACACAGTAAATTTTAGAATTTATGAAAGATTTAAAATATGTATTTGCCTACATAACACCTCTTGGGGCGGTAATGGGTTTATGGTTACAGGGGTTTTGGGTGTTTTTTACGCCCTTTTTTGCTTTTATTTTAGTTCCTTTATTGGAAACTATTTTGCCTATAGCCAAGCAAAACCTTAGCAAAGAAGAGCTAATTAGCAAAGATAAAAACAAATTTTTCAATGTCCTGCTTTACCTTAATATTCCAATTGTTTATGGGTTGGTGGGGTATTTTTTATGGAGCCTTGCTTTTAGAGAATACACCCTAACTGAGCTTGTTGGCTTAACTATTTCTCTGGGTATTGTTGTGGGGGCCAACGGCATTAATGTTGCTCATGAGCTGGGGCACAGAAAATTACGTTTTGAAAGAACTTTTGGTAAAATATTATTGTTACCCGCGCTGTATATGCACTTTTTTATAGAGCATAATTTTGGACACCATCTTCATGCGGCAACACCGCAAGATCCAGCAACGGCAAAATACAATCAAAGCGTATATTCTTTTTGGTTTAGCTCTATAAAAGGGCAGTATATAAAAGCTTGGAGCATTCAAAAATCATTATTAGAGCGCGCAAAACTTCCTTTTTTAAGTAGTAAAAACGATATGTTTTGGTACACATTAATACAATTTGGATACCTGGTGGGTGTCTATTTGTTTTTAGGTGAACTAGCGGCGGGGCTTGCGTTTTGTATAGCCTTAAGCGGTGTGTTGTTGCTGGAAACCATCAACTATATTGAGCACTATGGCCTTAAAAGAAATAAAACAGCCTCTGGGAGATATGAGCGGATTTCTGAAATTCATTCTTGGAACTCCAACCATGTATTGGGTAGAATTCTATTATATGAACTAACCCGTCACAGCGATCATCATTACAGAGCGCATAAAAAGTTTCAACTATTAGAATATCACGATAGTAGCCCTCAGATGCCTTTTGGGTATACAACATCTATGGTTTTAGCCTTGGCGCCCCCGCTTTGGTTTTTGGTTATGAATACCTTAATTCCTGTTGCGATGCGACCATAGAATTGTATATTTACATCCATAAAAATTAAATTTTCATGGCTCAAAAAGTACGCGTTAGATTCGCTCCTAGTCCAACAGGACCTCTACATATTGGCGGTGTTAGAACCGCACTATTTAACTATTTATTTGCAAAAAAACACGGTGGAGACTTTATTCTTAGAATAGAAGATACAGACCAAGGGCGCTACGTGCCCGGGGCAGAACAGTACATTGTAGAGGCAATGAGCTGGCTTGGTATTGGCTTTGACGAAAGCCCAACAAAACCCGCAAGTGTTGGGCCCTACAGACAAAGTGAGCGCAAAGAAATATACAAACAATACGCGGACGCCCTAATTGAATCTGGCCACGCATATTACGCCTTTGATACGCCTCAGGCGCTTGACAAAGAAAGAAAGGCCTGTGAAGAAAACTCAAAAACATTTATTTATAATTGGCACAATAGAGAAACCCTAGACAACTCCCTATCGCTTTGTTTGGAAGAAACCAAGGAAAAATTAGAGGCAGGAACCCCTTTTGTGATTCGTTTTAAAACACCTCAAGACGAAATTTTATACCTGAAGGATGTTGTTAGGGGCACTGTAAAAATAGACACAAACCTGCTAGATGATAAGGTTTTATTTAAAAGCGACGGAATGCCAACCTACCACTTGGCAAACATTGTTGACGATCACCTTATGAACATCACTCATGTAATTCGAGGAGAAGAGTGGCTACCCTCTCTTGCCCTACATGTATTACTATATAGAGGCCTTGGATGGGAGGCGCCTATTTTTGCTCACTTGCCCCTTATTATGAAACCTACAGGCAAAGGGAAGCTAAGCAAAAGAGATGGAGACAAGATGGGTTTTCCTGTATTTCCTCTGCAGTGGAAAACCCCAGACGGGGAGCTGTTCTCTGGGTATAGAGAAGATGGTTATTTGCCAAAAGGGGTGCTAAACATGCTTGCTTTTTTAGGTTGGAACCCAGGAACCGAGCAGGAATTGTTTACCCTTGAGCAGCTCATCGCTGATTTTAGCTTAGAGCGCGTTAATAAGGCGGGAGCAAAATTTGATCCAGATAAAACAAAGTGGTTTCAGCAACAATATTTTCAACAACTAGATACTAGCGCTTTAACTAAAGAGTTTTCTACTCTTTTAGATAAAAAAGGTGTTGAGACAACCCTAAATCTAGAGGTAATTGTGTCTTTAATTAAAGAGCGAGCGGTCTTTGTTGCTGATTTATGGGAGCAAGGGCGTTTCTTTTTTGAAAGGCCTGAAGCCTTTGACCAAAAAGCAGCTAAAAAGGCCTTTAAGGAAGATACGCCTTCCGTTCTTTTGAGTGTTTGTGAAATTTTAGAGCAGCAAAGCACCTTTGATGGTGAAACAGTTTCCAGGGAGATCAAAGGTTGGCTAAGCAAAAAAGAAATGGGGTTTGGAAAAGTAATGATGCCCCTAAGACTTGCCTTGGTTGGGGCTATGCAGGGTCCTGATGTTTTTGAAATTGCTGCTGTGTTGGGTAAAAAAGAAACAATTTCAAGAATAAAAAGCGCTATTAGTTTTATGAACAACGCATCATAAAGCAGCAATTTTTTTGTATATTCATTATTATTAATTTTATAAATATCGTGTCATGGGAAGTACCCTTTTTTTAGTGCCTTTTTTAATGTTTGTTGTTTTTTTCTTGCTTTCAGGAATATTTACTGTAAAGCAGCAAACCTCAGCAATAGTAGAGCGTTTTGGAAGGTTTTTAAGCGGCAGAAGCTCTGGTCTTCATTTTAAAATTCCGTTTGTGGACAGAATTGCAGGAAGAATAAACTTAAAAGTACAACAACTTGATGTTTTGGTAGAAACAAAAACAAAAGATGATGTGTTTGTGAAGCTTAAAATTTCGGTACAATTTCAGGTAATAAAAGAAAAAGTGTATGATGCTTTTTATAAACTAGAAAACCCCCATGATCAAATAACCTCTTATGTTTTTGATGTTGTTAGGGCGGAGGTACCAAAAATGAAACTAGATGATGTTTTTGAAAGAAAAGACGATGTGGCTATTGCTGTAAAAAAAGAGCTTAACGACGCCATGATCAATTATGGGTATGACATTA
>JABHYI010000078.1 GCA_018656255.1 Bacteroidota bacterium | reverse complement strand
GGTTTTATGATGGCACCCAGGCCCAAGAAATGCAGCGTATCTTGCATGATATTGATGTGCTACAAAACCAAGGTAAAAAGTCTATATTCTTTGGGCTTATCAATTATTAATCCCCCCACAGACCCATAGTTGCGTTAAAATTTCACAATACCTCCCTCAAAGCTTTGTGGGTAGGTTTCAAATAATTATTTTTGCTTGTTTAAAATCAATCTAAATAAAAATGGCAACCATTGCTTCATTAAAACAAGGACAGCGCGGTATTATAAAAGAGTTTTCTGTGGATATTGTTCCTTTAAAGCTTTTGGAAATGGGCTGCCTTCCAGGCAATGAAGTGGCTCTTGTGCAAACCGCACCGTTTCAAGACCCGATGTACCTCAACGTAAATGGAGCGCACCTGGCTATTCGTAAAGAAACAGCCGCTCAAATTGAGATTGAAATTATATCACAATAAACAAGACTTTAGCACAAGCTCAAATATAAAATGGCCAAACAGTTTAACGTTGCACTAATTGGTAATCCTAATACAGGAAAAACATCTGTATTTAATAGACTCACTGGGCTAAACCAGCAAGTGGGGAACTATCCTGGAATTACTGTTGAGAAAAAGCAAGGTATCTGCAAGTTAGACCGCGGAGTAAAAGCACATGTGCTTGATTTACCAGGAACCTATAGCCTTAACGCATCTTCCCTGGATGAAAATGTAGTTATTGAACTGCTGCTTAATAAAAATGATAAAGATTTTCCAGATGGAGCCGTTGTAGTTACAGACATAGAAAACCTAAAAAGAAATTTACTACTCTTTACTCAAATTAAAGATTTAGGCATCCCTACCATACTGGTTATTAACATGGCAGACCGCATGAAGCGCAAAGCCATAACGCTAGATATTGCCGCTCTAGAGCTGCGCCTAGAAACAAAAATAGCCCTTATTAGTTCTCGTGAAAACAGGGGGTTTGAGGCCTTAAAAAAACGCATCACAAACTACAAAAGCCTATCTGTTGCACCTTGTTTAAACGCCTCAAGTATTGCCCCAGAGTATTTTGACAGGCTACGTAAAACATTTCCAAATCAAGATGTTTATAAGCTTTGGCTTGTTATTACCCAAGATGTAAATTTTGGAAAGCTAGACAGAAACCAACTCAAGGGTGTAGCTAGTTTTAAAACAGAAAGTATTAGCAACCTAAAAAGATTACAACAAAAAGAAACCATCAAACGCTACCAGTTTATCAATGAGGTACTCAAACAAACCCTTTTGGTAGACCAGGCAAATGCCAAAGATTTTAGAAGCGTTTTGGATCGTGTTTTAATGCATAAGTTTTGGGGTTATGTAATTTTCTTAGGTGTTTTGTTGCTTATTTTTCAAGCCATTTTTGACTGGAGCAGCTATCCTATGGATTTTATAGATAGCACCTTTGCCTCTCTAGGCGAATGGGCCAAAAACACCCTGCCTGCTGGAGACTTTACCAACCTTATTGCCGAGGGTATTATTCCTGGGCTGGGTGGTATTATTATTTTTATACCACAAATTGCCTTTTTATTTTTCTTTATATCTGTACTAGAAGAAAGCGGCTATATGAGCCGAGTCGTGTTTTTAATGGATCGTGTCATGCGTCGTTTTGGATTAAGCGGCAAAAGTGTGGTGCCGCTCATCGCAGGTACTGCCTGCGCCATACCCGCAATTATGGCAACCCGTAACATAGAAAACTGGAAAGAACGTCTTATCACTATTTTGGTTACTCCTTTTACTACCTGCTCTGCAAGATTGCCTGTATATCTTATTATCATCGCGCTAGTAATACCAGATCAGCGCATTTTGGGCATCTTTAGCCTGCAAGCACTTACGTTAATGTTTATGTATTTGTTAGGTTTTGGAGCGGCGATTATATCTGCGTGGATGCTGGATAAAGTATTAAAAATACGCAGTAAAACATTTTTTGTAATAGAGATGCCAAACTACAAACTGCCTCTCTTTAAAAATGTTGGAATTACTGTAATAGAGAAAACAAAATCATTTGTGCTAGGTGCAGGAAAAATTATTTTAGCCATATCAATAATACTCTGGGTTTTGGCCTCTTACGGCCCTGGAGATTTTAACAATGCCGCAGCCATCATACAACAAGAAAACTTAGAGGCTCCTATTTCTCAAAACCAGTTAGAAACAAAAATAGCGGCCTTTAAACTAGAACATAGCTATATTGGTCATGCAGGTAAGTTTATTGAGCCTGCGGTAAGACCCTTGGGCTATGACTGGAAAATTGGTATTGCACTAATCAGTTCTTTTGCAGCAAGAGAAGTGTTTGTGGGTACCTTAGCAACCATCTATAGTGTAGGAAATGATGATGTAGAAACCATCAAAAATAGAATGGCTGCAGAAACAAATGTAAAAACCGGAAAACCGCTTTTTAATTTTGCCAGTGGTGTTTCTCTGTTGCTTTTCTATGCTTTTGCTATGCAATGTATGAGTACACTGGCTGTGGTAAAACGAGAAACCAATAGTTGGAAATGGCCCATGTGGCAATTAATAATAATGACAG
>JABHYI010000107.1 GCA_018656255.1 Bacteroidota bacterium | reverse complement strand
GGTAGAGGATATTATTGAGGAACTCTTCGGGGAAATAGAAGATGAGCATGACAATACAGAGCTTATAGAAGAGGTTATTGAAGAAAACTACTATCGATTTTCGGCGCGCTTAGAGGTAGATTATTTAAATGAAAACTACAAACTTTCTTTGCCAGATGATGAGCATTATGAAACCCTTGGAGGTATGATTGTTAATTTCACCCAAGGCATACCCCAGGCTGGAGAAACAGTTGTAATAGGCAATTATCAGATAGAAATCATAGAGGTTTCTAACACCAAAATTGACCTGGTTTGCGTTAAAATGTGTAATCCAGATACCTAAGCAATCTTGCAGTGGGGGAATAAAAATTTATAGCTAGTTGTTTCTCTTTAGAATTTCATGTGGCTTTTAGCTGTAACTTTTCACCAAAACTATTTTATTAATGCAGGGAAAATGGTATTTTCGCCCACTAAATTAATGTGAACGCTATATGTAGAGCGTTCTTAAATTAAAAATGACAGATGGCAATATTAAACAGCATTAGAAAAAGAGGAGTTTTCCTTATTATCATTATAGCATTAGCATTATTTTCATTCATCCTGGCAGATGTAATTCGTAACGGTGGATTTTCTTCAGAAAAATCATTGACTACAGTAGCTACAATAAACGGAGAAACACTTACCCGTGACATCTTTATGAAGCAAGTAGAGTTGACCCAACGTAACTTGGGAGAAAACGGAACTACTGCTCAGGCAATGAACATGGTTTGGGATCGTGAACTGCGCAATGTATTGCAACAACAGCAATACGATGCTTTGGGTCTTACAGCTCAGAAGGAGCAACTTGAAGAGTCATTGCGTATGGGGCTGGCTTCAAATCCAACCTTTCAAGATACCGATGGCGTTTTTAGCGCTTTAAAAGTACAAGAATACATTGCAAATGTTAAGGCAACCAACCCAACGGCATACCAGCAGTGGTTAGATTATGAAAATAATCTAAAAAGCGGCGCTCTACAAACTACTTATTACAACATGATTAAAGCGGGTATGAGAAGCACCCTCAGTGAAGGTGAGCAGGAGTATCGTTACCAGAACGATAAAATTAACATGCAGTATGTCTATGTGCCTTACACTTCTATACCAGATACAGATGTAAGTGTTACAGATTCAGAAATTGAAGCATACATTAGAAATAATGCTGCAGATTACGAGCAAACTCCGCAGGTTGACGTGCAGTTTGTGTCTTTTTCTGAAGCTCCTTCAGATGCAGATATTGCAGATGCAGAAACCACTATTACAAGTCTTTTAAAAGACCGTGAGGTTTACAACTCTAATATAAACGCTACAGAGACTTTAAAAGGTTTAGAAAACACCCAGGATTACCAAAATTTTATAAATGACAATAGTGATGTTCCTTTCCAGGACAGGTATTTCTTTAAAAGTGATATCCCTGAAGCTATCGCAGAAGATCTTTTTGCAACCCCTCTAAATGGTATCTACGGTCCTTATAAATTAGGAAATAATAATAATATTTCAAAAGTAATTGGCATAACACAAATGCCAGACTCTGTGCAGTCAAGACATATTCTAATAAGATACCAAGGATCTTTTAGAGCCTCAGATGCTATTTCGCGTAGTAAAGAAGATGCAAAAGCAATGGCAGATAGTATTGCAAGAGTTTTAAAAAGAAACAGAAATAAATTTGAAGCTCTAGCCAAGACATTGTCTGACGATAAATCAAACAGTGACAACGGAGGTGATTTGGGCTACTCTGGACCAGGAAAATTGACCAAAGACTTTAATGACTTTATTTTTGACAACAACACCGGAACTCTTGGTGTAGTAGAAACAGAGTTTGGTTTTCATGTTGTAGAGGTTCAAGAACAAAAGAACAAGCAAAAAGCGATGAAGTTTGCAACAATCTCTAAAGAAATTGAAGCTTCAGAAAAAACACTTAATGAAGTTTTTGCAAACGCCTCTAGGTTTGAAGTTGCTGCTCAGAAAGGTGATTTCTCCCAGATTGCAAAAACGCAAGAGCTTGCATTAAAGCCTGTAAACAAAATTGGAGCTCTAGATGCTACCATTCCAGGGGTTGGAAACAATCGTAGTATTGTAAACTGGGCCTTTGAAGAAGATGTGTCTGTGGGAGATGTAAAACGTTTTAGTATTCTAGATGGTTATGTTGTTGTGCAACTTACTAGAAAGAGTCCTAAAGGCTTAATGAGTATTGCTGAGGCATCTGCTTTGGTAATGCCAAAACTTAGAAACGCTTACAAAGCCAAACAAATTATGGCTACCATCTCTGGTGATGATTTAGATGCTATTGCATCTAGTCAAGGCATTACAGTGCAAAATGCAACTGCCATTACCATGGCTGCACCAACCATACCAGGAGCTGGCGCAGAACCCGAAGTTGTAGGAACTGCATTTGCAAAAGCTGCTGGAGAAACTACTAGTTTAATAGCTGGAGAAAAAGGGGTGTTTAAAGTACGTGTTACAGCTGTTAATAATGCTCCAGTTTTAGAGAATTATGCTTCTTATGCAAACCAATTAAACAGCGCGGCTACACCGGCTGTAAATACTAAGGTGTACCAAGCACTTAAAAATGCTGCAGAGATTGAAGACAACAGAGCTAATTTCTTTTAAAAGAACTTAAAATAATATTTCAATCCGCCTACTTTTTAAAAGTAGGCGGATTTTTTTTGAACATTTTTGAAATTACAAATGAATGCGCAAAAGTAATTGCTCCTAGAAAAGAAAAAATAATAGGCAGGAAAATCTGCTTATCATCTTTAAATAAGTATAACAGGGTGCCAATTGCTATAATAGAGATAAGCCATACTAGAAATGATTTTTGAATGTACTTTAAAAACGATTTCCAAGATATCTCTTTATACAGGTAGTCTAACTGCTCTATGATTGATGGAATGCTGTGCCAAAGAATAAAGTAAATGGCAAAACTCCATATAAGGTTTGAGCTACTAAAAACAATATAAAATACAAGTAACAAGAAAAGCTCGTAGGCAATTGTTTTAAAACCAAAGGTATGGTCAAGGTAGTATTTGAT
>JABHYI010000024.1 GCA_018656255.1 Bacteroidota bacterium | reverse complement strand
GGTTTAGTTTTAATGTTCCTACTCAAGAGGTATTTGATGCCTTTGACCAAGATGATGTTCGTAGAGATTTGGCAATCCTTGACATAGAGGCTTTCGCAGATGCCTATTCTGACTTCAATAACGGAGCAGGGGTAACCTACACAGAAGGTTTTGAACATACAGGGTACTTTAACCGTAAGTATATCCCTAGAGTAGGAGATACAAACATTGGAGACCAAAACTTAACAAATCCAAACAACTATAGAGCAATACGTTTTGCAGATGTTCTATTAATGGGCGCAGAGGCGCACAATCAAGGTGATGGTAATGATGCCTTAGCACGTGAGTACCTTAATAGAGTAAGAGAAAGAACTACCTTGAGTGATGTAAACGCATCTGGATCTGCATTAACTCAAGCAATATATAATGAGCGTAGATTAGAGCTAGTTGGTGAAGGTCACCACTTCTTTGATTTGGTTCGTACAGGTAGAGCTGCTCAAGAAATTGAAGGCTTCACCGCAGGTAAAAATGAATTATTTCCTATTCCTCTAGTTGAAATACAATTGGCTGGAAACAGATGGTCACAAAATCCAGGATACTAAAAAATAAAATGATTATGAAAATATCTAAAATATATCCCTTTCTCCTAAGTGCGTTGTTTTTAATTGTTGTACTATCATGCACACAAGAGGATAGGGATACAGCATTTACAGATGGCATTGCAATGCCATCAAATCTTTCTTTGTTAGTTCAAATAACACAAGATAACACAGGTTTAGTAACCCTCACTCCTAGTGGAGAGAGTGTAGCACAATACACCATAGATTTTGGTGATAATAGTGAGACAGCTATGGTAACTCCGGGAGAATTTTTCACTCACACTTACCAAGAAGGTGTTTATACAGCAACCTTAACAGCAACTAACCTAAGTGGTGAAACTGCTTCTATCACCCAGGAGGTTGTTGTTTCATTTTTACCGCCAGAAAATTTATTGGTAACAATAACCCCTGTCTCTGGAGATGCTTTTTCAATTACAGTTTCTGCAACTGCAGATTTGGCCACAGGTTTTGACGTTACTTTTGGTGAAGATCCAAACCAGGATCCTATTGCATTTATGCAAGGAGAATCTGTACCTTATACCTATTCAAACACAGGAACCTATGATGTTCGTGTTGTTGCAATGGCAGGTGGTAGTGCAACCATAGAAAGTACAACACAAGTTGTAATAGAAAACCCTATTACACTTCCTATTGATTTTGAATCTCAAACTATTGATTATGCCTCAGCTGGATCAAGTTTTGGAGGAGCTATTACTTCCTTAATAGACAATCCTGATCCATCAGGTATTAACACTAGTGCAACTGTAGCTGAGTTTTTTAAAGAGCCAGGAGCAGAGGTGTTTGCTGGAGGTGTTCTTGAACTTGGATCTCCAATAGATTTTACAGAATTCCAAGCTATTAGTATGAAAACTTGGTCTCCTGCAGCAGGTATTACCGTAAAGTTTAAATTAGAAAACGGTACAGATCCTAACATCTCTGCAGAGATTGATGTCACTACAACTGTGGCAAATACTTGGGAGGTTTTAAACTTTGATTTTACAGGATTTACTGACCAAGAGTATTCAAAACTTGTTGTTTTCTTTGATTTTGGGAATCCTGGTACAGGTACAACTTTCTATTTTGATGATATAGAGCTGTCTGACGGTGAAGACGATGGAGATGGAATTACACTTCCTATAGACTTTGAACTTCCAGCGGCCTCATATACTTTCCTTGGGTTTGAGGGTGCAGACTCCACCATTGAGATGAATCCAGATATGAGTGGTGAAAACACAAGTAACACCGTTATGAAAACTATAAAAACAGAAGGGTCTGTCTTTTATGCAGGTACTTTTGTAGATGTTGATACAGCTGTTGATTTTTCTCAAACAGGAAAAATTGCTGTAACCACATGGTCTCCAAAGGCCAACATACCTGTTCGTTTGGCTATAGAAAACCAAACAACGGGTGGACAAATATTTGTAGATATTAACACAACAGTAGAAAACACCTGGGAAACATTAGTGTTTGATTTTGAAACACTAATTGATCCAGCTTTTGATTATAATAGAATTGTAATATTCTTTGAATTTGTTGTAGATCTTGCAGGAGATGGTTCTACATACTATTTTGATGATATTGAGTTAATAAATTAAAAAAAAAATCGTGAAGATGAAATATATATATATAATAGGTATTCTATTACTAACAGTTGTTTTAGGTTGCCAAAAAGATGATTTTGAATTTGGTGATATTGTTACACCTACAAATTTACAGGTTGACATTAGTATTGCTGATGATAACACTGGTAATGTTACTTTAATTCCAACGGCAGATAATGCTATTAATTTTCATGTAATATTTTCTGAAGGAGCACAACCAGTTGTTGTTGGAAATGGTCTTGAAGCAAAAAATAGATATACCACTCCTGGAGAATACCAACAACAGGTGCAAGTCATTGCATTTGGAAGAGCGGGTGTTTCCAGTAGCATTGTGGTAACCTTAGATTTAGATGTTGATGTATTTATTGACCCTGAAATTTTGCAGATGCTTGCTGGTGATAGTTCTAAAAATTGGGTTTGGGATTCATCTAACGCTGGCCATTTTGGAGTTGGAGATCCATTAGAGGATTTTCCTAATTATTTCTCTGCTGCTCCAAATCAGTTAAATCCTTGTATGTATGATGATGTATTGACCTTCAATACAGATCTTACTTACAATCTTGAGACAACAGAAGCTTCATTTATTAACTGGGCAGAAGTGAAAAGATTTTTTCCAGATGCGAACCCTGGTGAGTTTGCTGATGAGTGTAGAGATATTAATACTCAAATAGCAACAAACACAACATTTTCTATTGTAGATACCAATGGTGTTCAAGAATTGGTTGTAACCAACAGTATGTTGTCCTACTGGTCTGGTGCAATGTCTTACACTATTTTAGAGCTAAGTAGTGATAAGTTAATTGTTCGTGGTATTCAAGACCCTTTTGATCCACCTGGAAATGAACTAGCCTGGTATCATACTTTTGTTCCACAAGAAGGTTCTGGCGGTGCTGGAGGTGGTGGTGACAACGATTGTGAGACTACTACAACTGGTGACACAGGTTCTGGAAATTTTGATGTACTAGTTTGGGCAGATGAGTTTGATGTAGATGGTGCTGTATGTTCTGGAAACTGGAAATTTGATCTAGGCGCTGGTGGCGGATGGGGTAACAATGAGTTACAGTATTATACAGATCGTCCAGAAAATATTAAAGTTGAAAACGGTTCTCTTATAATCACAGCAAAAGCAGAACAATTGTCTGGCGCTCAGTACACCTCTGCTCGTATTAGAACACAAGATAATTTTGAATTTCAATACGGTCGTGTTGAGATAAGTGCAAAACTTCCAACAGGTGGAGGTACATGGCCAGCTCTTTGGATGCTTGGTGCAGATTTGCCAACCAATCCTTGGCCAGGAGCTGGAGAGATAGATATTATGGAGCACCGCGGTAACGAACAAGATGTAATAAAATCTTCGTTACATTTCCCAGGTAATTCTGGTGGTGATTCAATTAGTAGTTCTACACTAATTCCAGGTGTTTCAGATAATTTCAATACCTACGAAGTAATTTGGAGTGAAGCAGATATTCGTTTTGCTGTAAATGGTACTGTATTTTACGTATTTCCTAACAGTGCAGCTGTTCCATTCAATAAAGATTTCTTTTTGATTATGAATGTAGCCATGGGTGGAGACTTTGCTGGGGACGTAGATCCAAATTTTGTAGCATCAACCATGGAAGTAGATTACATTAGAGTTTACCAGTAAACATGAAATCAAATACGTTTCATATATTATTTTTCTTTGCGCTTTTACAATTGTTTTCATGTAAGCAACAAGAAACAGATTTGCTTAGCTTTAAAACCAATGTTTTGCAAAGTGAAACACTTTCTATAGATCAAAAGGTAGCAAAGCTATTAGATCAAATGACCTTAGAAGAAAAAATTGGTCAAACAAACCAGTACAGTGGTTTTTGGGATTTCACGGGTCCAGCTCCTAAAGATGGTAAAGCTGCCACCAAAATGGAAAACCTTAAAAAGGGTTGGGTTGGTTCTATGCTAAATGTAAGAGGAGTAAAGGATGTTAGAGCAGTTCAAAAAATTGCTATTGAAGAATCTAGACTAGGCATACCCCTTATCATTGGCTTTGATGTTATACATGGATACAAAACAATAAGCCCAATACCACTTGCT
>JABHYI010000201.1 GCA_018656255.1 Bacteroidota bacterium | reverse complement strand
CTTTTCCAGTAATTGTAGATTGATTGAATGAGGTGTGATTCACGGGGTGATTGATGATGTAAACATCTAGATCTCCATCATTATCTTTGTCAAAAAAGCAAGCTTGTGTTGATCTAGATTGATCTGTGAAACCGTATTTTTCTGCACTCTCTGTAAAGGTTAAATCTCCGTTATTAATAAACAATAGGTTGGTGAGTTTGCTTTTTTCTGTATCCTTAAACCATCCAGCTCTGGATATAAATATATCTTGAAAACCATCCTTGTTTATATCTATAACTGTTACCCCAGTGCACCAATCTGCGGTTTTTGAGTTTATACCAGCTCTTGCGGTAATATCCTCAAATTTTAAATCCCCTTTATTTATATAGAGCCTATTTGGAGCCATGTTTGCAGTTAAAACAACATCTAGTAAGCCATCATTGTTGAAATCTGCAGTTGCTACACCGCCACCATTATAAAAGTACTCATAATGGTAATAATTAGCGTCTTGATTCTCGATGTTAAAATTATTGAACTTTATTCCAGATTGATCACTAGAAACTGCAGAGAAAAGAGGGGCCTCTTTTTCTATAACTTCAGTAGTTGATGTAACAGAAGGATTTATTATTTCTTTTTTTGTATCGCTGCAAGCTGTTATTAGTAAAACACCGATGATACCTAGCATGTAAGCTGTGTTTCTAATTATATATGTACTACTCATAATTTTTGGTTCTAAAATAAGTTTAAATTAGTTTTACAATTTATGAAATAATATTACAATTTCTTAAAAAGTATGGTGCTATAATTAATAATTGAATAGCTTTTTATTTAATATACTATTACAAAAAATATGCGTGAACAAACCCCTTTAGAAGAAAAGTATAATTACCAAAGCCATGGCTTTGGTTTTGTTTTATCTATAATTGCTTTTGTACTTTTACTTTTAGCAAGCAAAACAGGCTCTTACAGTACTCTATTTGCATCTGGTGTTTATGGTCTTTCGCTTTGCATCTTGTATTTCTGTTCGGCCAAATATCATCATACTCAGGATCCTGTTAAAAAACTGTTTTATAGAAAACTAGATCATATTAGTATCTACGTTTTAATTGCAGGTACCTACACACCTTACACACTTATTTTTTTAAGCCATAGCAAAGGAGTATTGTTGTTTGGTATTGTTTGGTCTATAGCACTGCTTGGCACCTTTTTAAAAACATTCTTTACAGGTAGATTTGAAATTATCTCTTTACTGTTATACCTTGTGATGGGGTGGTTAATTGTATTTGATTTTACCGCCTTAGCTTTGGCAGTTTCTCCTAGAGCTATTTCTCTGCTAATTGCAGGTGGAGGGTTTTATACAGCTGGAATTTTATTTTATGTTTGGAATTCTTTAAAATACAATCATGTGCTTTGGCACCTATTTGTACTGGCAGGAAGTATTTGCCATTTTTTTAGTATATATCTTGAACTTATATAAAATAAGCAATAACTATTGCGGCTATAATAGTACTAAGTTTGGCTAAATTAAACTTATGGTCTTTACTGCTTTCAAATAAAATAGTAGTAGACACATGCAAGAAAATACCAATTGATATAGCATTTAACTCATCTTTATACACCATTACCTCTGGGCTGTTTAAAGAAAGCCAACTTCCTAGTGGTGTCATACTTGCAAATAAGAAAAGAAAAGAAAGGATCGTAACTAGCGGATATTTTGCCTTAATGAAAAAGAAAGAAAGTATCATCGCGATAGGAATCTTATGCACTAATACACCAATAAACATACTGGAGTGTTCTGCAATTGGAAAACCCTCAAACAAAGCATGGATAGAAAGACTGATAAAGAGAAGCCAAGGAAAACTTTTTTGGTTTGCATGTATATGAACATGACCATGCTCTGCACCTTTGCTTAAAAACTCTAAACAGATTTGGAGCAGTATACCTACCATAATAAATGGCCCCACATACTCATTTGTAGATTGGTATACCTCTGGTAGTAATTCAAACAAAGTAACTGCCAATAAAAAAGCACCACTAAAGGCTAGGGGCAGCGATAGTTGTTGTGCATTTTTTTCTTTAAGTAGTAAGGCAACACCATACCCAACAAAAACCGCAAAAAACAAGGCTAGATATATCATACTCCAAAAATAAGAATTAATCTCTCAGAAGTAGCAGCATCAAAAGCATTTAGGTGATAATCTCCAAAAGTTTGCTTTAATTTAAGTCCAGCTTCTTTAAAATAGTTTTTAAAATCTTTTAAGGTTAATGCTCTTACTTTCTCTGTAAACTCATAGTGGTTATTATCTACAAAAAAAGAAATATGTTTTTGGATATAACCATTATTAATTTCTCTTTTGATATCAAAAGAAATACCATCTACAATCTTGGTTTCTTGTTTTACTAGATTTGATGCTACATAACAGACGTTTAAAAAATCTATAACAGCTAGACCGTTACTTGATAGATTTGCTTTAATAGCCTTAATGGTTCTTAGGTTATCCTGCTCGTTATCAAAATACCCAAAACTTGTAAATAAATTAAAAACAGTATTAAATGCCCCTTTTTTATAGGGTAGGCACATATCATGTACTGCAAAATTTAAGTTTTCTTTTTCAAATTTCTTTGCATACGTAATGCTTTGTGCAGATAAATCTACCCCTGTTACATCATAGCCCAAACTAGATAAATACCTAGAATGCCTGCCTTTGCCACAGGCAAGGTCTAAAATTTTGCTAGTAGGGTGCAGGTGTAAGTGTTGTGTGAGTCTATTCATGAAATCTGCAGCCTCGCTATCATCTCTATCTTTATATAAAACATGATAATAAGGGCTATCAAACCATGAGGCAAACCAACTTGTATCTTCTTTTTGCATTGTATGATTTTACAGTGCTAAAATACTGTATTTTTGCAGGAGAATGAATGAAAAGTTATGACAAAAAATTTTAAAATGGTTGCCAAGACCTTATATGGTCTAGAAGAAATATTAGCTCAAGAATTAAGGCAACTTGGCGCTTCTAATATAGAGATTGGTGTGCGTAATGTTTCTTTTGAAGGAGACACCGGCTTTATGTATAAGGCTAACCTATGCTGCAGAACCGCAATTAAAATTTTAAAACCAATTACTGCTTTTAATGTTTTTAAAGAAGAAGATCTTTATCAAAAAGTCTATAACATTAACTGGCAACAGTATATGGATGTAAAAGGCTCTCTAGCGGTGGATGCAACGGTATTTTCTGATTACTTTAAGCATTCTCAGTACATTGCCCTAAAAACGAAAGATGCCATTGTAGATCGCTTTAGAGACATGGAAGGTGAAAGACCAAATGTTGATCTAGACCACCCAACATTGCGTATTAATATACATATAGATAGAAATATCTGTACTGTATCTCTAGACAGCTCAGGACAATCTTTGCACAAACGTGGTTATAAAGTTGCAAACACTTTAGCCCCAATTAACGAAGTATTGGCGGCCGGGATGATTTTAAAAGCAGGTTGGACAGGCCAGAGTGATTTTATTGACCCAATGTGTGGTGGAGGAACCCTTTTGGCAGAGGCTGCGATGATAGCTTGTAATATCCCAGCAAATTTAAATAAAGAAGAATTTGGCTTTGAAACATGGCCAGATTTTGATGTAGATTTATATGAACTCATAGAAAATGCTGCTTTAAAAAAGATTAAAGAGTTTCATTTTAAAATTGTGGGCTATGATATAGATCCTGTTACCTTAAAGAAAGCTAATGAAAATATAGTAGCTGCTAATCTTTCAGAATTTGTAACCCTTGAGCATTGTGATTTTTTTGAAACAGAAAAAGGTAGAGATAGACAATTGTTTTTGGTCTTTAACCCTCCCTATGATGAACGAATTTCTATAGATAATGTGGAGCGTTTTTATGCAAACATCGGGAACACTCTAAAGAGAAGCTACCCAGATTCTCAAGCTTGGATGATTACCTCAAATCTTGAAGCACTTAAATACGTAGGATTGCGTCCATCAAAGAAAATTAAGCTTTTTAATGGAAAATTAGAAAGTAAACTAGTACAGTATGAAATGTACTCTGGAAGTAAAAAAGCCAAAAAGCAGTAGTTAATTCTTAAATAGTGGCAATAAATAGGTTAAGGTATACCCATAACCAACACCCCATTGGCTAAAATCATAGGTCCTATTAAATCCGGGAATGTAAAGATTGTCAAAATTTTCTGGAACTATCTCAGATAACTTTCTTTTGAGTTGCAGATTTAAAGATACATAGACATTGTTTAACACCTCTGTTTTTACTCCAATTATAAACTCTGCCCAGTGTGCATTTAGGTTTGTATACTCAATGTTTTGTGAGACAAATGTAGGAGGAAAGCTTTGGTTAGTGGAGTAGATGTCATACCCTAATAATTCTTGACTAAAACTAGAAAATCCATACCTAAGACCCGTAAATATTTCATTGGTCATACCGGCCCAATTTAAATAGGCATTGTAGTTAAGGCCAACTTTAAAGTAAGAGCCTTTTGTGATGGCATTTATATTAGATTCTAAATAATCCTTTTTTTCATTTCCTAATTCTGCTGCAAGGTAGAACCTGTCTTGTATTCTGAAATCTGCTAGTAGTTCAACCCCTTGATAACCATCCTCCAAAACACTGCGCAAAGGTTTTGACAAATCCAAACCAAAACGCAAGCCGTATTTGGTTTTTTGGGCTATGGTGTCTTTTGTTTTTTCTAGGTTCTCTTGCGCCACCGTATTTAGGGTAGCAAAAAGAGTACTAATGAAAAATAGTAATATGGGTAATATCTTCATTTTCTACCGTGGTATTGTTAATATTGCTGCCAAGCATCCAGTTTGCACTACCCTCTGCTTGTATTGTTGGGTCTATATCTGTAAAGCTGGTACGGAACCCACATGCTCTATTTATGTATATGTCTGCACCTCTTTGGTAAGTTACATTAAATGCATCTGTATTTGGCTCATTGCCTTGATACCCTTTTGTGAAATTATAATCTACACTTGTAGCTATTGGGTTAAGTGGTATTTTATAAAGAGTGTCTGTTCTAGCTATTACAACTTCTGTTTGAGATGTATTTGCCAAAGTAATCCTTAAAT
>JABHYI010000185.1 GCA_018656255.1 Bacteroidota bacterium | reverse complement strand
TCAGATTTAATATCATTGGTTGCATCTTTTACCTGACGAATACCCTTCCCCAAACCTCGAGCAATTTCAGGAATTTTATCTGCCCCGAAAATAAGAAGAACAAAAAATAAAATAAATGCTATTTCTACACCGCTTATGAATAATAAATGAGGCTGTACCATACAACAAAGATAGGGAGATTTGAGAATTTTAAATTGAGAATTTCAAATTAAATCCAAAGACACCTATAAGTTTTCTATCAAAAGAGTACTAAAACACAAAACCCGCTACATGTTTTGTAGCGGGTTTATATTGGCATTTTAAAAATTTAGAGTTGCCTAGTTTTTAACTTTATCTTTAAAGTCTTTAAACTCTCCTAGTTTTTTACGCTTTGGCCAAGCGTTGTTATCTGTATCGATGTCTGCAGTTTCTTCATCTGGATCTACCATTATCTTTATAATCTCCATCTGAGAAGCTACTACCTTACGAACTTCTTTATCGTTCTTTCTCCAGATTTGAGCTGGAAAAGTTTCACGTTTTGTACTACCATCACTGTAAGTGTACTCAACAATGATTGGCATAGGAATTCCTCCTGGCTTCTCAAAGGTTACATCATAGAAAAAGCTAGGGCTCTTTAATTTTGCTCTATCTTCTGGAGAAATGTTATCCATAATATAGGTTTGTAATGTTGTAACATCATTAAGTGTTTGAGTTTTCATAGCCTCTTCAAAGTCTTCTGAGCCTTCTTCAACTAGATATACCAGTGGTGGAAGATCACTTTCTTTCATACCACGAGCTTCAATCATTTCTCGTACTTGCTTGTTCATTTTTGAGCTTACATAGTATTTCTTTACGTCTTTTACTCCAATATCTGTGTAGTCTGTGCTGTAAAACCAAGCTCTCCAAAACCAATCCAAATCTACGGCAGAGGCGTCTTCCATGGTACGGAAGAAATCTTCTGGGGTTGGGTGTTTAAACATCCAACGTTGAGAATAGGTTCTAAATGCATGATCAAACAAATCACGCCCCATAATGGTCTCACGTAAAATATTAAGCCCAGTTGCAGGCTTAGAATATGCGTTAGCTCCAAAGTTATAAGTGTTTAATCCTTTTGTCATAATGGGTGCAATAAAGTCTTGATCACCTCCCATGTAGTTTACTATTTTTTTTGCAGGTCCACGACGTGATGGATATGCTTTATTAGGAGCTATAGCATCTGGATACCATTCTCCAAAATCTTGTTCAGCTACATATTGCACAAAGGTATTTAGACCTTCATCCATCCATGTCCATTGGCGCTCATCACTGTTTACAATCATCGGGAAATAGTTATGACCAACTTCATGAATAATAACACTCATCATACCATATTTAACACGCTCACTGTAGTTACCCTCAGCGTCTGGACGACCGTAGTTCCAGCAAATCATTGGGTATTCCATCCCCTGTCCTTTTGCGTGTACAGAAATTGCTTTATGGTACGGATAGTCAAAACTCATTCTAGAGTAAGACTTTAAGGTACTAGCCACAACTATGGTTGAAAAATCTTCCCATAATGGATTTCCTTCTGGTGGATATAAAGACACAGCCATTACATCTTTTGCTCCAATTTTAACAGCCATCATATCCCAGATGTAACGTCTTGAGGTTGCAAAACCATAATCACGAACATTCTCTGCCTTGTACTTCCAAGTTTTGGTTGCTTTTACATTTGTTTTTGAAGCAGCCTCTGCCTCTTCTTGTGTTACAATTATAACAGGAGTATCGTAGGATTGTTTTGCCTTGTTGTAACGATTCATCATTGTTTTAGAAAACACATCTTTTCTGTTGGTAAGAACACCCGTGGCATCCATGGTGTGATCTGCAGGAACGGTGATACTTACATCATAATCTCCAAAAGGTAATGCAAACTCATCACGACCCCAGAACTGGCTATTTTGCCATCCTTCTACATCACTATACACTGCCATGCGAGGAAAAAACTGTGCTATAACATATCCTTTATTGCCATCATCAAATACTTCATACCCACTACGGGCTCTATCTATGGTATGGTTTACAATATTATACCACCACTTTATATCAAAAGAATAGCTATCTCCTGGAGACATCGCCTCAGGCATATCGATACGCATCATGGTACGGTTAATAGTGTATGATAGGTTGTTTCCTTTGCGGTCTCTAACATAGTCTATTTTAAAACCTCCATCAAAGGCTTCTCCCATATAACTGTTCACAAAAGAACTTGCCTGCTGTGCAGGAGCAGCTCCGTTTGCCTCAATTAAAGAAGTTTTTGAATCTGAAGCGCGAACATTTTGGTCTAGCTGTACCCACAGATACTCTAAAACATCTGGAGAGTTATTAGTATAGGTAATAGTTTCTGTCCCGTATAGGACTGCTTTATCATCATCCAATACAATATCCATTTTATAGTCTGCTTGCTGCTGGTAATACGCTGGCCCTGGAGCTCCAGAGGCAGATCTGTACTGGTTTGGCGAAGAAAACTCTTGATACAACTGCTTGAAGCGGTTGTTATTGAGGTGTCCTGTTTTACGCTCTTGTTGGGTTGCTTCTGTATCTTGCGCGTTGGCAAAACCTGCAGAAGACATTATTAAAATAAATGATAAAAATTTAATTAATTTCATGGTGCTTTTTGGTTAAATGTAATGTTCAAAAATAGCCTAATATGAGGCGTATACTGCGTGTTATTTAAAATTTAACAATCCTTTAGGATTTTCTTTGTCCAAAACAAGACTGCGTCTTTTTTCAGGGGTTTTAATATGTATGATATTTTGTTGATCCTCAAAGGTGTCAAACAATATTTTATTTTCAATTTCTATCTGCTCCAGAGCCGATACATTTGTTATTTCTAGGTACAATTTTACTCTGTCTACATCATATTGCAATCCAATATAGTTATACTCTCGCTTTGTGCCGTTCACAAAAACCACCAGTTTTTTAAAAACATAGTCTCGTAGTAATAGCACATCTGCAGGGGTCTGCTTTTTGGAATCTAGGTGTACTTCTCTCAGGTTTCGCTCTGTTAATGCTTGCTGAATATCGTCGATGAAAATTTCTGTAATAATTTGC
>JABHYI010000068.1 GCA_018656255.1 Bacteroidota bacterium | reverse complement strand
TATATCCATGGTTTTACTCAAAACTATGTAAAGGTAAAGCACCCTTGGAACCCAGAGCTGGTTAATACCTTAAGAGAGGTGACTCTTCTTGAAATTGATGAGGATGGAATGGTGAGGTTTGACTTTAACTAATTTAAACATACACTTCACTTAAATGATATATGTTGTTGTTTGTTAGATAGTTGGGTTTAATTAAAAGTGTACTATTAGGTTTCTCTTATATATTAATTCCAACGGGTAATAGGTCTTTATACTTGCGTCTGTTTTTGCGTAAAAATCCAACTACTTCTGGGCTTGTTGGCATCACGCTAATACCACGATCGCGTACTTCATCAAAAACAGCTTTAATGAAAATATCTCTGAAACCTTGGTCTTCAAGATCTTCAGGCATTTCATATTTTGTTAAAAATATTTTACGGTCTTGTAGCGCGTATTCTATGCGCGCCATATTATCTCCAATTTCAAGTTCAAACTGGCGTAAAAATTCATTATCGGTAATTTCTACATCTTCTATCATAACTTTATTGGTTTAATGTTTTTCACTTTTTTTTATTAAATCATTGGCACCTCTACAATGAGGACCTTGCTATTTTTTGTAATACTTATGTCAACACTTTGTGTATTCCAGAGTCCTATTGCATCTCTATGTTGTAATGTTTGATCTGCAACCACTATAGACCCTTCTATAACCATGATATAAACTCCGTTTTGGTTTTGTTGCATGCTGTATTTTGTCTGGGTTTCATTACTAAAATTTCCTATACTAATGTATGCTTGTTGGTGTATCCAAATATCATCCTTTAAGGCCTCTTGTTTTGGCTTTACGATGGTTGTAAAAGCGTTGTCTGTGAGTAAAGGTGCAATTTTTTTTTGCTCATACCTTGGTGTTACGTCTTGCCTTTGAGAATGAATCCAAAGTTGAAACAATGTCAGGCTATTTTGAGAGCTTGCATTTACCTCACTGTGCTCTATGCCGCTCCCTGCACTCATTACCTGGATTTCTCCAGCCTCTATGACGCCTTTGTTGCCCATTGAGTCTTCATGTTTTAAAGCCCCAGACTGAACAATAGTGATGATCTCCATGTTTTTGTGCGGGTGTTTTCCAAAACCCATTGCTGGTGCTATGGTGTCGTCATTGAGTACCCTTAGGGCACCAAAATTCATTTTCTCGGGATTGTAATAATTCCCGAAACTAAATGAATATTTTGCTTCTAACCAGCCAAAACTTACAAGGCCTCTTTCCTGGGCAATGTGAAGAACTTTGTTCATTATTTACATTTTATGTACAATATATGTACAAGTTTTAATTTTAAAAAACACTATCTTCATTAAAAATAACTACACTAATTATTTGATTTGTAAATTTACGAATAATCTATGTGTTTAGCTTACTTTGAGTCGTAAAGCAATGAATAACAAAAAAACGCATATTTATTTTGTGCCCGGATTGGCAGCTGATAAAGAGATATTTGAAAATATAAGCTTGCCAGAGAATTTGTATACTCTACACATAATCTCGTGGCTTATACCAATCAAGAAAGAAACAATAGCACAGTACGCTAAGCGTATGGCCGGCTTTGTGACAGAGAAAAACGCTGTTCTGGTTGGTGTTTCTTTTGGTGGTGTAGTTGCACAAGAGATGAATTCTTTTTTGAAATTAAAAAAACTTATTATTATTTCAAGCATCAAAACAAAGCATGAATTGCCTACAAAATTTAAAATAGCAAAAAATTTAAGATTTTATAAATTAATACCAACACGATTATTTTTGACATCCAAAAATTACTCTCGATTTGCTTTAGGGCCAATCTCCAAAAAAGGATTTAAACTGTATCAAGATTATTTACATATTCGTGACAAGCGTTATTTGGACTGGGCAATAAAAAACATGCTTTGTTGGAAGCAGGATATACCCTTACCAGGAGTATATCATATACATGGAGATAATGATTTAGTGTTTCCAATAAAAAATATTAATAATGTAATTACTGTCCAGGGCGGCTCTCATATCATGTTGTTAACCAAAGGCCCCCAAGTAAGCCGTAAAATTGTTGATATTATCTCCTATAACTAGTCTGTTTAGTTTTATTTTTTTGAGTCAATATTAACTATTTTTATAAAAAATAGTTAAGACATGCATTTACTTTCAAAAATTGGTTTAGCCGCTTTCGCGGTAGTTATTTGTGGGCTTTTTATTCAGGCTATTCAATCTCCTGAAGTTGC
>JABHYI010000027.1 GCA_018656255.1 Bacteroidota bacterium | reverse complement strand
TTCATAGCTTCAACAGATCCCATTCCTCTATAAGATTTAAATTTTCTTCCCTCATAAATAATAGTTTCTCCTGGCGATTCTTTTGTTCCTGCCAATAAAGAGCCGAGCATAACACAATCTGCACCGGCAGCAATTGCTTTAGGAATATCTCCTGTATAACGAATTCCTCCATCTGCAATAACAGGAACACCAGAGCCTTTAATGGCCGCAGCAACTTCTAGTACGGCAGAAAACTGTGGAAATCCTACACCAGCAACCACACGTGTGGTACAAATTGATCCAGGACCAATACCCACCTTAACGGCATCTGCACCAGCATCAACCAGATACTTTGCAGCCTCTGGAGTTGCTATATTACCTACTACTACCTCTAGGGTTGGAAATCGTTTCTTTACCTCTTGCAGCACTCGTACCACACCTTTTGTGTGCCCATGAGCTGTATCTATAACAACAGCATCTACGTGAGCGGCAACTAGGGCCTGTGCTCTCTCTACCACATCTGGAGTAACACCTAGAGCGGCAGCAACACGTAACCTACCATAGGTATCTTTATTTGCAGTTGGCTTTAAAGTAAGTTTTGTAATATCTCTGAAGGTGATTAACCCTAAAAGCGTTCCGTCATTTTCAACAACTGGTAGTTTTTCAATTTTATTTTGCTGTAAAATAGCCTCCGCTTCTTGTAATGAAGTTCCTTTGGCAACAGTTACCAAATTCTCGCTGGTCATGATATCTTCCAGCTTTCTTTCGTAGTTTTTTTCAAAACGCAAATCACGATTGGTTACAATACCAATTAACTTTCCCGAATCATCTATAATTGGGATACCACCAATACGATACTCTCGCATTGTATTTTGAGCATCGCCTACCGTGTTGTGCTTTTTAAGTGTTACAGGATCCTGTATCATACCGCTCTCTGCTCGCTTTACCTTACGAACCTCTGCGGCCTGCTGGTCAATGGTCATGTTTTTATGCAAAACACCTATACCACCTTCTCTAGCAATAGCAATAGCCATAGCGCTTTCTGTAACAGTGTCCATAGCTGCAGAAACGATTGGTACGTTTAAAGTAATGTTTCTAGTAAATTGGGTTTTTATAGAGACCTCTCTAGGTAGAACTTCAGAAAAAGCAGGTACTAAAAGTACATCATCGTAGGTAAGGCCTTCTCCAATAATTTTGTTTTCGTGTGCGGTCATTGCAATCAAGATTAAACGCTGAAAAGACAACAACGTTATTTGTGTTTAATTGCGTGTAAATATACTATTATTTATTGTGAATTTAATGCCATTTTTAAATTAACAAAAACACAACAGCACTAAGTGTTTTTATTTTTAAAACATTCATAAAGAACAACTCCAGCACTCACAAAATAGGCTAATGTCATTAAAACACCACTAAGCATGACGATGTATTTCAACCAGATTACACCCATCCACATAAAATAAATTCCACCAAAGGTAATTAGTATAGAGAAAAAGGGCTCAATCATTAAAAAAGCTTTCCATCTTTTTGGGATTGAGGTCATGGCCAAAAGCCCTCCTAAAAAAAAGAATATAAAAGACATTGACAAAATGTGGGTATGGATAATGGTAAGCATTTCACGAGCTCCTTTTTCAAACTTCATGACCTTTACATTTTCTATATCTTCATTTCCAAGGTAATTCTGTTCAATACCATCTGGAGATACACTCTGGGTTTGCCTAACAAACAAAAGTCCTGTGCTGTAGCCTATAGATAACACAACTACAAAAGAAGCGATAAATAGTTTTACATATTTTGGAAATGTTTGTAAAAGACCGTGAAGCTCCATTATAGCACGTTTTGTTTTTGAAGTTGTTGTAAACTAGACAACAAATTATTGATAGCCAAAGTCATAGACTGTACAGATATTGTTGCACCACTTATTGGTATAATATCATCATTATATACCAAAGTGCTTCCTCCAATTACGGTTCCAGTAAATTGTTTTAACCAACGAGAACTACTAATTTCTCCTCCATATTCTTCGCGGTAAATTAAAACTTTACTTTTGGTAATCACAAAGTTTTTATCAAACAAAATAAGATAATCGTAGGTGGCGGTTTTACTTGGAGCATTACCAAGATATCCATAGCCCAGAAAGACTTCGTTTGAAGATATTTCAAACAACCTACCCTGGGAAAAGTCTGTCTTGGTTTTAGTATTTAATACTTCAGAAACTAGGATATCTTGCTTTGTAATATCAGTTGTATCATAAAACTTACTGATAGCCTTATCTGCCTTTTTAGTTACTTTTGAAGGAATTGAAAAACCCGACAAAACAGCTATAAGAGTAAAAATAAAAAGTAGTTTTTTAAACATGATGCAAAGGTATTTGTTTGTTCTGAATTGGAAAAGAATTTTGAACCCTTGTTTTTAATTAATGAACTGATTTTTAAAACCAAACTCCGATTCCAAAATTGGCTCTGTTGGCTACCTGGGCATCGCTTTTATTATCTCTAAATTGGTAGTCTCCCTTTAATACAACACCAGAGGCTATATGATAACTTAAACCTGCCGTGATATCTGTTCTATTATAGGCTGTATTTCTCTCAAGGGCTCCTTGTGTTGCTGCATGAGTATCATAGTTCTCATACCTAGTAAAGGCTATCAGGCGTTGTTTTGCTCTTAGGGATAAAAGATTATAACCACCCTCTACATAAAACCCTTGTATAGCGCTTCCTAAATCACGTCCTGTTAGGGTGTTGTATTTTTGTGATCCACTTAAAGAAGCATAAATGAATTGACCTCTTGCTGAAAATCTTTTAAAAGCATACCGAGCATCTAGCCCAACCATAGAAATTCCAATGTTTGCTCCCTCAAGAGTTTCTATCTCATCAGCTGCTTGGGTACTTCCGAAATATCCAGAAAGGCCAATACGTAATCCTGGCAAGCCATAGTAATCTGCCTTGAAAGAAAGTGTTGGAGAATCTATGGTAGATCTAATTGCTTTTTGACGACCGCCACGCAGTGCATTACTACCTTTTAATACACCATTAACACCACCTTCTCCATCTGGAGTTGTAGACTTAAAACCATTAAAAACATAGGCTTGGTATCCTAAAGAGATTTCAGGGAAACGTCCTGTAACCCCTACACCAATTTCTCTCCATGTTGTGGGTACAATCACATTATCTATAGAAGGACGTTCTGTACCATTAAAAGTTGTTGGTTCATGATATTCATTAACAATACCCATTGGCACCAACATCAGTCCACCTCGCAGGCTTGTATTATCTCCAATACTATAATTTACAAAAGCTTGTTCTACATAGACCTCATCTACATGTTCAAATTCAATTTCTGTAACAAATTGCGCCTTATCATTAAACTTATACCCTACCAATAGTACCAAACGCTGGACATCCAATTCTCCGTTTAATGCCTCTGGCTGATTGTAGGTGATTTCACCATATCCTCCTAATGTGACTTTTTTTCCGAAATTTCCAGAAAGAATAGACTGTGCAGCGTTCAACTGTTTTTGAGGATCAAAAGTGATGGAGTCTCTTTGTGTTTGTGCTGATACTAGAGACACCATAAATAATACTGTAAATAATAATAGATTTTTCATTTGTTTTTATTTAGACTTAATATAAATAGACGATTTAAAAACGCAAAAATATGAACATGTTTTAGTTTTCACAAGCTTATTTAGAATAAATTTAAATAAAGAAATAGCGGAGGAGATTAACTGCCTGAAAAAGAATAATTTGAAGTGTAAAAAAAATCAAGTTAACATACCCAAGGTGGCATTATTATTTCAGTAAACCTGCAATTTCTTTTTGATAGCCGATACGAAGAATTTCTACCCATTGTATCAATAATTTGGCATCTTTCTTTGACAAATCTCCATGGATCCAAGTATAAGAGTCAAGGGGCATTTCTCCAGCCTCAACAAACTCAACCAACTCTTCTAGTTTGTGATCTTTTTTTCTTGCGCTGTAC
>JABHYI010000199.1 GCA_018656255.1 Bacteroidota bacterium | reverse complement strand
TAGAAATACATTGTGTGCTATATTACTTTTAGTGAATAAGACAAAGCTAAAAACTATCTCAAAGTATAGATATAGATACAGCTAGCTAGATGTATCTATGCAGGCAAAACGATATAGAGTATCGTTTAAAAGCTTCAAATAAAACAAGCTAGTACTTGGTTTAACTAACAAAATATAGGGCATAAAAAAAGCCTCGCAATTTGCGAGGCTTTTATAAAGTATGTTGTTAAGCTTATTGCTTAATTACTTTTTGTGTTAAAGAACCGTTGTTAGTCTCAATGTTTAAGATGTATACACCAGCAGCAAGATCAGCAATGTTCATTGAACCATTTACTAAAGTAGCACCTGTGTTTTTTCCTAATACATCAAAAAGTACAGCACTTTTTAATTCTACGTTAGAAGAAAAATCAACGTTGATTACGTTTGTAGCAGGGTTAGGATATACTGAAGCACCTACTAAATCGTTGTCACCAAGACCTGCAGATTCTTCTTCACTAGTTAAAGTCCAACCAAAAGATGGGAAGTCTGCACCAATAAGACCAGAGATTTCAGTCCAGTCTGTTGCACCAGCTCCAAATAAATCATCTGGATCTATAAGTAAAGATGCGTTTGCAGGTGGTATTCCAATTTCTGTTGTAAAAGAACCAGACCAGTTCCAACGTCCTCCACCAGCAGAACCTCCTACTACAGCAGGAGCAAAAGCTACCCAGTAGTCACCAGCTGGTAACGTTACTTGAGTTCCACCATTTGCAGCAGTTACATTTACAATCCAACCTGATTCAACATCGTCAACTAAACGTAATTCTAATCCAGCTCCTAATTGTACATTTGTTAAGTTAACAAGGGCATCAGCTGTTGTTGGGTCAGCATCAGGGAATCCACCACCATCAACGTAGATGAAGAAATCTCCTCCAAGTAATAAATCTCCAATTTCTGTAGCACTAGAGTAAAATCCAGGGAACGTAAAGCTACCTAAAGTAACATCTTCTTCAAGTGTGAAAAAATCAGAACAATATACACCTGCATCTTCATCTCCATTTGTGGTGATAAGGGCAGTTGTATTGTCTGTAATTCTTTCAATTACTACATCTTGTGCAAATGCAGTGAATACTAGTGCAAAAGCAGCTAGTGTTAAAGTAATTTTTTTCATAATAAAAAGTTTTTAAGGGTTAAATAAAGTTTAATTTTGAATCACAAATATAGAAAAGCAATTTATATTAAACACATAATTTCAAGAAAAACACTAAATCATGTATTTTAACCGAAAAGTGATACAACACAACATCAAAATAGCCCTAAATAGCTGCTTTATTTGCACTATTATTCTTTTTACTAGTTGTAACAATCAAAAAGAAAACTCAAGCCTAATCACTCTTTTTGAAATATCAAAGGGTACCCAAACCCCAGAATATAAAGATGTAATTTCTTTTTATAAAAATTTAGCAAAAGCACACCCCACTGTCTCTATTACCCAAGAAGGCCAAACAGATAGCGGCTATCCGCTATCTGTAATATATTTTGACCCCACAGGCAAAAGCATCACCTCTATCTCACAGGCAAAAAAACGCAATAAAAATATCTTACTAATTAACAATGGGATTCACCCAGGAGAAAGTGATGGCATAGATGCCTCTATGCTACTACTGCGTGATTTGGCTCAAGGAAAGATAGTAGCTCCAACAAACACTATAGTTGCAGTCATTCCAGTGTATAATATTGGAGGCGCATTGCAAAGAAACAGCACTACTAGAACCAATCAACAAGGCCCACTTGTATATGGCTTTAGAGGAAATGCTCGTAATTATGATTTAAACAGAGATTTTATAAAAGCAGATACAAAAAACGCAAAAGCCTTCACAAAAATATTTAGAGCCCTAGACCCTGAGCTCTTTATAGACAACCATGTAAGTAACGGGGCTGATTACCAATACGCCCTTACACATCTATTTACCCAGCACAATAAATTAGGGGGCGAAGCTGGAGTGTATCTTAATGAAATATTAATGACACGCTTACAAGACTCTTTAAAAGTAAAGAAATGGGACATCACACCTTATGTTAATGTATTTAACTCTCAACCAGAAAAAGGATTTACGCAGTTCATGGACTCTCCTAGATACTCCACTGGATACACAACCCTTTACAATACACTAGGTATGATGGTAGAAACACATATGCTAAAACCCTACAAGCAGCGCGTTGAAGGAACCTATGAGTTAATGAAAAGCTTTATTGCCATCACAGACGCAGATGCAAAAAATATTAAAAATATACACCAAAGGGCAAAAACTCGATTTAAAAAAACAGACCAATATCCAATTCTCTGGACAACAGACAGCACAAAAACACAAACATTACAATTTAAAGGCTACCAAGGTGACATGATTCCTAGCGAGGTAACTGGCAAAATGAGACTTAAATTTGATCACAGCAAGCCCTTTGTAAAACCGACACTTTATTACAACACATTTAAAGCCTCAAAAGAAATTACTATTCCTGCATACTACGGTATACCTAAAGGATACTGGAAAGTACTAGAAAGGCTAGCGTTAAATAACATTCAGGTTTCAGAAATACAAAAAGACACCACACTTGCAGCACAAGTGTACTATATAAAAGACTACAAAAGCAGACAATCGCCTTATGAAGGGCACTACTTGCATTACAACACACAAGTTACTGCCAAACAAGAAAACATTAGTTTGCAAAGGGGGGACTATCTAGTTACTACCGCTCAAGAAGGTATTCGGTATTTATTAGAAACACTAGAGCCAGAAGCTGTAGATTCTTTTTTTAATTGGAACTTCTTTGACACCATTTTACAACAAAAAGAAGGATTCTCTCCTTATGTCTGGGAAGACAAAGCAAAAGAACTTCTAGAGAACAACCCTAAACTTAAAATAGAGTTTGAGACTAAGAAAAAATCAGAACCTTTGTTTGCCAATAATTGGTATGCACAATTGGATTGG
>JABHYI010000061.1 GCA_018656255.1 Bacteroidota bacterium | reverse complement strand
TGGAGTCCCATCTGTATCTGCAGTTAATAAAACGGCGGTAGCATCACAAGTTTGTTGATCATCTCCAAGATCTAACGTAAAGGGGTTTGAAGTTGTGATTAACACATCATCCTCAACGACAGTTATTGCTCCATCACAATTAAGGTAGGATGCACGGGCCGTATACACTTGTTCCTCAGAAGGACATACAGTAATATCTGGAGTGTTCCCGATAACACTACCAGAGGCATCCAACCACTCAAAAGTAACGTTTGACGGGCCATTGGGCGTAAAACGCCATGCCTCTGTATTGGCAGCCCAATCTCCAGTATTACGTCCTGGAGGGGTATATCCTAGATTCCCTGCCTGGTTTTGAATTCCAATAACAGCATTACCATCATTCCAGGAACAACCAGAAGGTCTATCCAAGACATATACTTCTATTACATTGGTGGTTTCGTAAATAACCATCTGAGATGTTAAACGCTGGGTATTACATCCAAAATAAAAAATGTTTGGCATACTAACTACCATGGTACGGCAAGGGGCCTCTCCCAAAACTTGATAGTTAATATCTGAGGTTGGTGGACTAGGTGCTGGATTAACATCCATATATACACCAAATATGGTATTTCTAAATAATTGTGGGTCTGGAATAGATTCATCAAAACTCCATGAACAGAAACCACCAGGCGGGTTAGAATTTAAATCAAAAGAAATAACACCATTAGACCCAATAACAATCTCATCATAGGTGCCACCAAAAAAACAAAAGTTAAAAGGCAAATCAATAGCCGGTGACCAGACATCATCTGTATCAGCAGATACAGCGGTACCACCTATAAAAGGAAAAGGTTCGTATGGTATTGGTGTGATTTCATAACTAGTGGTTTCACCAGTTTCAAGAAAACTTGCAGATAAATCAACACAACCCCCACCTGCGCAGTTCACATTGGCATCTTCTCCAGCATATACATTGGGGCAACCAGGGCCTTGTGAAAATGCATTTGTAAAAGCAAGCATTAAAAATGCTGTAAATAGCAGTAAATTTCTTTTTTTCATAGCAAATAAATAACGTTCGAAAATTAAGAAAATTTTATGATAGTACAACTATATATGACCATAAAATAATGGCCCTTAATAGGTAGATTGCATATAGGTATTTTATTATCTTTGCATCTGTATTTAAGATATTAGAAATCATAAGAAATGGGAATAAAAAACGAGCTTCAAGTCTCAGAAGAAAATCATTTGGACCACCAAAGTGCAAGTCAAGAAACTCCGCTAAGAGCTGATGCTTTTGATATTAGTGATGCAGATAAAATAAACAGCATTACTCAGGATGTAGAGCGCATCATGAATACTTTAGGCCTAGATCTTACCGATGATAGCCTTAAAGACACTCCAAAAAGAGTGGCTAAAATGTTCGTGAGTGAAATATTTGGCGGTCTACACCCAGACAAAAAACCAAAAGCATCCACTTTTGAAAATAAATATAAGTATAATGAAATGCTGGTAGAGAAAAACATCTCTTTATACTCTACCTGTGAGCATCATTTACTCCCTATTGTTGGAAAAGCACACATCGCATACATATCAAACGGAACGGTAGTTGGGCTCAGTAAAATGAACAGAATTGTTGACTATTTTGGAAAAAGACCACAAGTCCAAGAGCGTCTTACTATGCAAATTGTAAAAGAGTTGCAAAAAGTTTTAAATACCCAAGATGTTGCCTGCGTAATTGACGCAAAACACCTGTGCGTAAACTCAAGAGGAATTCGTGATGTTGATTGTAGTACGGTAACTAGCGAGTTTGGTGGCGCTTTTAAAAATGTAAACACTAAAAGAGAGTTTTTAGATTATATTAAATTTGACACTTCTTTTTAGTAGCTTTATGCTCTATAAAATAGCATACTCAATAGTATATAGACAACAGAAAGGCGCAAACAAACAATAATCGCTCCTAGCAATAAAAAAAATGGCACTACACAAAACACAAACACTTTACATCTACAATTCTATTTCAAAAAAGAAAGAGAAGTTTAGCCCTATTAATAAAGGAGCGGTAGGAATGTATGTTTGTGGACCTACTGTATACAGCAATGTACACATGGGAAATTGTAGAACATTTTTATCTTTTGATTTGGTTTTTAGATATTTAAAACACCTTGACTTTAAAGTTAGGTATGTACGTAACATTACAGATGCAGGACATCTAGAAAACGATGGAGAGAGCGGCGAAGATCCAATAGCAAAGAAAGCTAAGTTGGAGAATATAGAACCTATGGAGGTGGTGCAAAAATACACCGTAGATTTTCACCAAACCATGGCAAAGTTTAATGCCCTACCACCAAGTATTGAACCCACTGCCACAGGACACATCATAGAACAAATTGAAATTATAGAACAAATAATAAAACAAGGCTATGCATACCAAGTAAATGGTTCTGTATATTTTGATGTTACTACTTTCAATAAAGACCACCATTACGGAAAGCTTAGTGGTAGGAATCTTGAGGATATGATTAGTAACACAAGAGCTTTGGCAGGGCAATCTGAAAAGAAAAACCCACAAGACTTTGCCCTTTGGAAAAAAGCGGACCCAGGACATATCATGCGCTGGGCGTCTCCTTGGAGTGAGGGTTTTCCTGGTTGGCACCTAGAGTGTACAGCCATGAGTACAAAATACCTTGGACAGCAATTTGATATCCATGGAGGCGGTATGGATTTAAAATTTCCCCACCATGAATGTGAAATAGCACAAAGTGAAGCCATTCATAAAAAATCTCCCGTAAATTATTGGATGCACGCCAATATGCTTACCCTAAATGGTAAGAAAATGGCAAAATCTACAGGAAACAATATTCTTCCCGCTGAATTATTTTCTGGAAAAAATACCGTGTTAAGCAAAGCATTTTCTCCTGGGGTTGCTAAATTTTTTATGTATCAAGCCCAGTACAGAAGTATCCTTGATTTTAGTAACGACGCCTTAGTTGCCAGTGAAAAGGGACATAACAAACTAATGGACGCCTATAAAAGCATTGGTGATATTTCTCACAGCGAGCACTCTAGTATAGATATAACTACTTGGAGACAGTCTTGCTATGATGCCATGAATGATGATTTTAATAGCCCTATATTAATTGCACAACTCTTTGAGGCCGTTAAGCACATAAATACACTAAAAGAAGCAAAAGCATCAATCACCAAAGAAGATTTACAGGTGTTACAAAACACAATGCATGGATTTATATTTGATGTACTTGGCCTTACAGATGCAACTTATAAGGAGGCAGGAAATGATGATAAATTATCTGGTGCTATTGAATTGTTAATCGAACTGCGCAAGCAAGCACGCAACAAC
>JABHYI010000012.1 GCA_018656255.1 Bacteroidota bacterium | reverse complement strand
GGTAGTGATGAAGTAACTAATCTATCTAGAAACTCATACATACGCTCACCTCTTAAAGTAACCATAGCTCCAATTGGCATACCTTTTCTAAGTTTGAATGTAGCAACATCCTTTTTAGAAATAGTAGCAACGGCTCTTTGGCCAGTGATGTTTGTCAATTCTTCTACAGAATAGTCAATCAATTTTTTATCGGCTACAGCAGCTCCAACACCACGAGACACAACAATGCGCTCTAGTTTTGGTACTTGCATTACATTTGTGTAACCAAATTCCTCCTTAAGAGCACCAATTATTCTGCTCTTATATTCTTCCTTAAGTCTTGGTAAATATCCCATAACTATAATACTTGATTCGATTTTTTAGAAAATCGTACTTTGTTACCATTTTCCATTTTATATCCTACACGTGTTCCTGTTCCTGTTTTAGGATCAACAAGTGAAAGATTTGAAATATGTATAAGAGCTTCTTTTTCAGTAATTCCACCTTGAGGATTAGCCGCACTTGGCTTCTCATGTTTCTTTACCATATTAACTCCCTCTACGATTGCTTTGTTTTTTTCAAGAAATACACGCAATATTTTACCCTCAGATCCTTTGTGGTCTCCAGCAGTAACTACTACGTTGTCTCCAGATTTTAATTTAAGCTTTGCCATTTTAATTTTCGTATTAAAGCACCTCTGGTGCCAATGATACTATTTTCATGAATTGTCTATCACGAAGTTCTCTTGCAACTGGTCCAAATACACGTGTACCTCTCATCTCACCTTGTGGGTTCAATAATACACAAGCATTGTCATCAAAGCGGATATATGATCCATCTGCTCTTCTTACCTCTTTTTTGGTACGTACCACAACAGCTGTTGAAACTGTTCCTTTTTTTACGCTACCATTTGGAGTTGCATCTTTTACAGTTACTACTATCTTGTCACCAATAGAAGCATACCTTCTTTTAGTTCCACCTAGTACTCTAATGGTTAAAACCTCTTTAGCACCAGTGTTGTCTGCGACCTTAAGTCTTGATTCTTGTTGTAACATATCTTACTTCGCTCTTTCAATGATTTCTACTAATCTCCAACATTTGGTTTTACTCATAGGTCTAGTTTCCATGATCTTTACAGTATCACCTTCGTTGCAGTTATTTGTCTCGTCATGTGCTACGTATTTTTTCGTTTTTAAAACGAACTTTCCGTACATAGGGTGCTTTACTTTTTTTACTTCAGCAACTACGATAGACTTATCCATCTTGTTACTAGTAACTACACCAACACGTTCTTTTCTTAAATTTCTTTTTAATTCTTCCATCTTTCAGCTTGGTACTTATTGTACTTCTCTTTTAGTTAGTTCTGTCGAAATTCTAGCTACTGTTCTCCTGTGAGTACGTAGTAAAACAGGATTCTCTAACGGTGAAATGGTGTGAGCCATTTTAAAATCTGAATACACTTTTTTAGCTTCTGCAAGCTGTGCTTGCAAATCTGCTGTTGATGCTTCGTTTATCTGTGATTGTTTCATAATACAGTTTCAAAAATTATGCTTGAAAATCTCTAGATACAACAAACTTTGTTTTCACTGGAAGTTTTTGAGCCGCAAGGCGCAATGCTTCTTTTGCTGTTTCCATAGGTACTCCAGATACTTCAAATAAAACTCTACCTGGCTTAACAACTGCTGCCCAATATTCTACAGCACCTTTTCCCTTACCCATACGAACCTCTAAAGGCTTTTTGGTAATCGGTTTGTCTGGAAAGATCATGATCCACATGGATCCTTCTCTTTTCATAAAACGTGTTGCTGCAATACGAGCTGCTTCTATTTGTCGAGCCGTTAGGAAATTTGAATCTAAAGATTTTATTCCAAACGTTCCATAAGAAAGTTGATTTCCGCGTCCAGCATTACCCTTCATACGTCCTTTCTGTTGTTTACGGAACTTGGTTCTTTTAGGTTGTAACATTTTTTCTTTTACTTTAAAAAATTACTTTCTACGACGTGGCTTACTACCACCTCGTCCTTGATTTCCACCTTTTCCACCTTTTTGGTTACCCGTAGATAATCCAACTAGAGGAGAAAGCTCTCTTTTACCATATACTTCACCTTTCATGATCCATACTTTAACACCCAGTCTACCATAAGTAGTGTGCGCCTCAACTAAAGCATAATCTATGTCGGCTCTAAATGTAGACAAAGGAATACGACCGTCTTTGTAAGACTCGCTACGTGCCATTTCGGCACCATTTAAACGTCCAGAAATTTGAATCTTGATTCCTTCTGCATTTAAACGCATTGCTGCTGCAATTGCCATTTTAATAGCACGACGGTATGAGATTCTATTCTCAATTTGTCTGGCTACACTGGCACCTACTAAAAATGCATCCAACTCAGGTCTCTTAATTTCGTGGATGTTGATCTGTACTTCTTTCCCTGTAATTTTCTTAAGCTCTTCTTTCAACTTGTCTACCTCTTGTCCCCCTTTCCCGATAATAATACCAGGTCTAGCTGTAGTGATAGTAACGGTTACAAGTTTAAGCGTACGCTCAATAATTACTCTAGACACACTTGCTTTACTTAAACGAGCGTGAATATACTTTCTAATCTTGTCGTCTTCGGCTAATCTATCACCGTAGTCGTTTCCACCGTACCAGTTAGATTCCCATCCTCTGATTATCCCTAAGCGGTTTCCGATTGGATTTGTCTTCTGTCCCATTTATAATTTAGCTTTGTGTGTTATCGTTAGCCCCTAATACCAATGTAACATGGTTTGAGCGTTTTCTTATTCTGTGAGCACGACCCTGCGGTGCAGGACGTAATCTCTTTAGCATAGTTCCTCCGTCTACACGAATTTCCTTTACAAAAAGATCTGCATCTTCTATAGAGGCATCTTCGTTTTTAGCTTGCCAGTTTGCAATTGCAGACAATAACAATTTCTCTAAACGTCTAGATGCTTCTTTTGAACTAAATTTTAATAAATTTAGTGCTTTATCAATTTTCTCACCTCTTACCAAATCCGCCATTAAGCGCATTTTTCTTGGTGATGTAGGACAGTTATTAAGCTTAGCGAAGTACTGAGTCTTCTTAGCTTCTTTCATCTGTTCTGCTTTTTCTCTTTTACGAACTCCCATGGCCTATTATTTTTTACCTTTATTTTTTGCACCTGCGTGACCACGGAATGATCTTGTTGGTGAAAATTCTCCTAGTTTATGTCCTACCATATTCTCAGTAACATATACTGGCACGAATTGACGGCCATTATGAACTGCGATAGTTTGTCCTACAAAATCTGGAGTTATCATAGAAGCTCTTGACCAAGTTTTGATCACTGTCTTTTTGTTTGACTCCACATTGTTTTGTACTTTCTTATCTAACTTGTAGTGAACGTACGGTCCTTTTTTTAACGATCTTGCCATAGCTTATTTCTTTCTACGTTCAATTATGTATTTATTACTCTGCTTTGTCTTAGAACGGGTTCTAAATCCTTTTGCAGGAATACCGTTTCTAGAACGTGGGTGTCCACCAGAAGACTTCCCTTCACCACCACCCATTGGGTGATCGACTGGGTTCATCACTACTGGTCTTGTACGTGGTCTTCTACCAAGCCATCTAGAACGTCCCGCCTTACCAGATACTGTTAACTGGTGGTCACTGTTTGATATCGCACCAATGGTGGCCATACAAGTAACTAAGATTAAACGTGTTTCACCAGAAGGT
>JABHYI010000141.1 GCA_018656255.1 Bacteroidota bacterium | reverse complement strand
GAATCTGGAACTCATAAAGAGCTGTTAGATTTAGATGGTTCCTACCGTACCCTTTATAAAGTCCAGTTCTCTGCAGAGAAAAACCGGGAAAATTAACTTAAGTCTTTGTGGATTATTTCAGTGAGCTGCTCTAGAGTTTCATAGAGTACGAAATCACCATCTTTAAGATAAGAAATCTGTCCATTCTCTTCGCTCACTACAAGACAAACAGCATCACTTTTTTCACTCACGCCAACAGCTGCTCTATGACGTAGGCCAAAACGCAGTGGTATTTTTTTATCATCAGAGACAGGCAGTATCACACGTGTTGCGGTGATGGTATTACCCTCTATAAGCATAGCGCCGTCATGTAATGGACTGTTTTTGTAAAAGATACTCTCCAAAATGGGCTGGTTTACAGCTACACTCATGGCATCTCCACTAGATTTTACAAACTCTAAACTATTGTTTCTTTTTATAACAATAAGGGCTCCGGTTTTACTTTGGCTCATATTCCTGCAAGCAGCAATAACGGGTTCTATGTCTGTGGTTGCAATGGTATCTGTAGAAATGGATTTAAATTGTCTAAAAATACGATTGGCCTTAAAATTGGTAGAACCAAGCATTAACAAAAACTTTCTTATTTCTTGCTGGAATACAACAATTAAAGCAAACATACCGACACCCAAAAATCCTCCAAGAATTTTACTCAGTAGTTCCATTTCTAATAAATCTGTAAGCCACCATATACCATAGATAATCACAATACCAATAAATATATTTATGGCAACGGTACCTTTTACTAGCCTATATAAGTAATATAGCAGAGCGGCCACAAGTACAATGTCTATGGCGTCAATGATTCTAAAGTCTGTTAATTCGAAAAAATCCAAATAATTTTGTTTTAAAGGTCTGTAAATGTAGGATTAAATTTTTAGTTACTCATAGATGTGTTAAGTTGCTTAAATAGCGTGATGCACTCTTTGGCCGGTTTTACATCATGAACTCTTAGTATACGCGCCCCTTTTTGCAAGGCTACCATATGCAGTGCCGTAGTTCCATTAAGGGCCTGTTTGGCTGAAACATCTAGTGTTTTGTACACCATTGATTTTCTTGAAACACCCGCTAGTACTGGAAGGTCTAGGGTTTCAAAAAGCTCTAAATGATTAAGTAGCTCAAAGTTTTGATCTGTGTTTTTTGCAAATCCAAATCCTGGATCTACAATAATGTCGTTTATATTGAGGGCTCTAGCTGCTGCGATTCTTTCAGAAAAATAAAAGAGTACTTCTTTTGTAATGTTTTGATACTCTGTTAGGGATTTCATGGTTTGAGCAGTACCACGCATGTGCATCATTATGTAAGGAATTTGAAGAGCTCCAATGGTCTCTATCATTTTGGGGTCTAATTTCCCGGCGCTAATATCATTCACCATACAAGCTCCCGCTTTTACAGCCTGTTTTGCAACCTCACTCCTAAAGGTGTCTACACTAATAAGTGCCTCTGGAAATTGTTTTATAATGGCTTCTATGGCTGGAACCACACGATTTATTTCTTGCTGTTGTGAAATATCTGTAGCCCCAGGTCTTGAGCTGTAACCTCCCACATCAAGGAAAGTTGCTCCCTGCTGAATCATTTTTGAGGCCTGTTTAATAATTTGACTTTCTGTGGTAGTGGCCCCACCGTCATAAAAGCTATCTGGAGTTATATTAATTATACCCATCACCCTTGGCTCAGCCAAGTCAATTAATGTACCTTTACAGTTGATTGTTTGCAATTTTTTATTTTGATTTATTTACCCGAAATTTACGCAAAATCTTACACATAATATGGCAGATACTTCCAAAGAATATAATGAGGTTATAGATACCTGTAGATCGCTCTTTCAAAAAAAAATGAAAGACTACGGTAGCGCTTGGCGAATTTTAAGACTACCCTCATTGACAGATCAAATTTTTATAAAAGCCCAACGCATTCGTGGTTTACAACAAAATAAAGAACAACGAGTAGACGAGGGGCAAGTAAGCGAGTTTATAGGAATTATAAACTACTGCATTATGGCGCTTGTACAACTTGAAAAAGGAGTGGTAGAACAACCAGATATTGTATTAGAGGAAGCCTTAGAGCTGTACGATCAAAAAATAGCTGCTACCAAACAACTCATGATGGATAAAAACCATGATTACGGTGAGGCCTGGAGAGACATGCGGGTTACAAGCCTAACAGATTTAATTATTCAAAAATTATTAAGGGTCAAACAAATCGAAGACAATCAAGGAAAAACACTAGTAAGCGAAGGCATAGACGCCAACTATCAAGACATGATTAATTATGCTGTTTTTGCTATGATTCATCTAGAGAGCTAAGACTACCTTTTGCCAGCTTGGCCCGCTTTTAAAAAGAAATAGTATCGAAATTGTAAGTATATGAAAGTATTAGTAGGAGTTTCAAGAATATTTGTAGGGGTTTTATTTATTATAAGTGGTTTAATTAAATTAAACGACCCTGTTGGTTTTTCTTTTAAACTTGGAGATTATTTTGCTCCAGAGGTGTTAAACCTTCCTTTTTTAGAACCATATGCACTAGTTATTGCAGTTTTGGTTGTCATCCTTGAGGTACT
>JABHYI010000096.1 GCA_018656255.1 Bacteroidota bacterium | reverse complement strand
TTTTAATATTAGCGCAAATGGGCAAAGTGTTTTTTACATAAGCGGCGCTGCTAATACAGCGAGGGTAGTTTTTAATGATGAAAACCCGCGCTTTGAGGGTAGAGACTTCTTGGTAAATGAGTTTGATTTTTTTCACAGAAGCGCCAACAAAATGATTGTACACCCTATAGATAAAATCTCCGGGCAACTGGTAAGCACTGGAGATGTAATTTGTGTAAACCGCCCAGATGTAGTTGAGGTAGAGACGCTTTTTACAGGTCAATTAATTTTTGAATAAATTTACCAAAGCAAATCTCAATGATTTGTTTTTTTTTGGAGAGAATTTCTAAAGCCAGCAAAAAGCAAAATATGGCCTGTTTGAATGATGATAACTTAGATGCTGTTAACCTTCACTTAGTGCATGCAATGTTGGGAGAGTAGATTTGCTAATAGTTTCACAAATAATTTTTAAACCCTACTAGAATAGCTACTTTTGTTTACCGTAAAATAAATAGCATTACGCTTTTACCAAAGGGTGCTGGTCTGCATTACAAAATTTCAATTAAAGTTGGATGATTGTATTTTAATACACCCAAAAGGCCTCTATAGAGGCTCTTTTTTTGATTTAATCTATGAAAAATAATAAAGAATTAGGTGCTTGGTTAAAAAACATGGGGCTTTCCCATCCATTGTTAATTGCAGGGCCTTGTAGCGCAGAAACACAAGAGCAGGTTTTAGAAATTGCACATCAATTAAAAGGCACGGATACCACCGTGCTAAGAGCTGGTATTTGGAAACCAAGAACACGCCCAGGTAATTTTGAGGGCGTTGGCGAAATAGGTCTTAAATGGCTGCAAAGAGCCAAACAAGAGACTGGTTTGCTAACAACAACAGAGGTGGCCAATGCCGCCCATGTTGATTTAGCTTTAAAACACGATGTTGATATTTTGTGGGTTGGAGCTCGCACTACAGTGTCCCCATTTATGGTTCAAGAAATTGCAGAAGCTTTAAAGGGTACAGGCAAAACCGTACTGGTAAAAAACCCTGTAAATCCAGACTTAGCCTTGTGGCTTGGTGCTGTAGAGCGTTTTTATAAGGTTGGATTGAAAAACTTGGCGGCAGTACACCGAGGGTTTTCTTCTTACGAGAAGCAGACCTACCGTAACAATCCAGAGTGGCAAATACCTATTGATTTGCAAAATGAATTTCCAGACCTTCCGCTTATTCTTGACCCTTCACATATCGCAGGGAAAAGAGATCTTATTTTTGATTTATGCCAAACAGCCTTAGATCTTAACTATGACGGTATTATGGTAGAAACCCATCATGATCCAGACAATGCTTGGAGTGATGCTCAGCAGCAAATAACACCTGCGGTTTTAAAGCAAATGACCAAAGATTTACGCATACCTCTTCATGAAACAGATGCTATTGAGTTTAAAAACAAACTCAATACACTACGTACTAAAATAGATGTTTTAGATCACCAACTTGTTGATACCCTTGGCAAACGAATGGGAATTGCCGATCAAATTGGTGCTTTAAAAAAATCAAACAATGTCGCTATTTTGCAAACAAAAAGGTGGAATGATATTTTAAATAAAATGATATTGGAGGGAGAAGAAAATAAGCTAAGTGAAGCTTTTATCTTGAAAATTTATAAGGCCATCCATCAAGAATCAATTAATCACCAGAACAAAGTCATTACAAAAAAGTAATTAAAGAAAAAAAGCCTGTATGTTATATACAGGCTTTTTTTTCTTGAAAGTATTACTTTATTTTACTCTCCTAAAAATATAACGCGTTATATAGATACCTTTTCCATCATCTTTACCAGCGTCACTCTCAATACCACTGTTTACAAAGGCTAATTCCCAGCCTTCTTCTGCCATGGTGTTGATCTTAGACGTTACAAGCGCATCATTGGTTGCAATGTTTTGAAAACGAATTCCTCCAATGTTAAAGAAGTTTAATAGTTTGGTTTCATCATACCCCTTTACACGAATTTCTCCGCGATCTGTTTTGTTTCTTTTATCCTTTTCTCCAGTTTTTGTTGAGGTTGCATCTTTATAATTTCTGGTGTCGTTTGCTGAAATCATACGAGATCTTCCCAAACCATTAGGGATTATAGACTCTATTACAGTTACTGTTTGATATTGGTAGACTTGTGCGTTTACATCAAAAGAAAATAAAGCCACTAGTGCCACTACTAAAATAAGTTTTTTCATAGTTGTTTTTTATTAAATTAATTTCAGCAAATCTATATAAAATGTATGCCATCCCATTAAAATTTCAGAGTTTTGTAATTAATGAATGGAGTTGTCTATAAATCTACAGGGAGTTGGTATACCGTTAAGGCTACCGACGGAGTTTTCTATGAATGTAAAATAAAGGGAAAGTTTAGGATTGAAGGTATAAAAAGTACCAACCCAATTGCTGCAGGAGATCATGTAGTATTTGAAGTAGAAACTAAAGGTGATGAAACTATTGGCATTATCAATAAAATTGCACCTCGAGAAAATTATATTATACGTAAATCTGTAAACCTATCTAAGCAAACACATATTATTGCTGCTAATGTAGATGTGGCTTTTTTGCTAGTAACCCTAAACAACCCACCTACATTTGCACCCTTTATAGATCGTTTTTTAGTTACTACTGAAGCCTATCACATAAAAGCAGTGCTGCTTTTTAATAAGATAGATGCCTATAATGAAGACGAAACCCTAGAGATAAAATACCTCGCAGCCCTATACAGATCTATTGGGTATGAGTGCATTGGTATTTCAGCCAAAACAGGGAAAAACATAGATAAGGTAAAACAAATGATGCAAGGTAACGTGTCTATGTTTTCTGGACATAGTGGGGTAGGAAAATCTACCTTAGTAAATGCTTTAGAGCCAACACTAGAACTAAAAACAAAGCAAATTTCTACCCAACACATGCAAGGACAACATACCACTACCTTTGCAGAAATGTACGATCTCTCTTTTGGGGCGCAAATTATAGACACTCCTGGGATTAAAGGATTTGGAGTTGTTGAGGTAGAAAAACAAGAGCTAGGAAATTATTTTCCTGAGTTCTTTGAACTTAAGGATCAGTGCAAATTTAACAATTGCTTGCATAAACAGGAGCCTAAGTGCGCCATAAAGGACGCCTTAGACAACGACACACTATCATGGTCTCGCTATAAGAGTTATTTGCAAATTTTAGAGGGGGAACAAGAACATTTCAGAAAAGATATTTATAACAAAAAAGAATAATTAGAGCAGCACTCATATTGCTTGAGGGCTTTTACTATTACATTTGTGTATGAGAGTAGTGATACAAAGAGTGAAAGAAGCCTCGGTTAGTGTTCAAGGGGTTAAAATTTCAGAAATACAAAAAGGTTTGCTTATTTTAGTGGGCGTTGAAACTCAAGATACCCAGCAAGATATAGATTGGTTGGTGGCAAAAGTGGCCAAGCTTCGTATTTTTGAAGACTCTCTTGGAGCCATGAATGTGTCGCTTCAAGATATAGGCGCAGATGTTATTGTGGTAAGCCAATTTACACTTCATGCTAGCACTAAAAAAGGCAATCGTCCTTCTTTTATAAAGGCTGCCAAGCCAGAGGTTGCAATACCATTATACCAAGAGTTTCTTGATAGTTTAGAAAAGGAGCTCGACAAGAAAATACAAACAGGACAATTTGGAGCTATGATGGATGTAGCTCTTATAAATGATGGGCCTGTAACGATCACGATAGATTCAAAAAATAAAGAGTAATGGATATTAAAAACGCACAAAAAGAAGTTGATACCTGGATTAAAACCCATGGAGTTCGTTATTTTAATGAACTTACAAACATGGCGCAACTCACAGAGGAAGTAGGAGAGGTAGCCCGCATAATTGCTAGGCGCTATGGAGAACAAAGTGAGAAAGAAAGTGATAAAAACAAAGATCTTGGAGAAGAACTGGCAGATGTTATGTTTGTAGTTTTGTGCCTTGCCAACCAGACAGGCGTAGATTTACAAGATGCCTTTGATAAAAAAT
>JABHYI010000144.1 GCA_018656255.1 Bacteroidota bacterium | reverse complement strand
TACTCAGTTTGCTAAAAAACTTTCGAAAATAATCAAAAACGAAAAACGTAATAACATACCAAAGATTGACATAAACGCTACTCCCTTAAAGGATGTAAACGCTATTATGGAAATGTTGCCACATCGTCCTCCTTTTTTATTGGTAGATAAAATTATGGAACTTAGTAGTAACCACGTTATTGGTCTCAAAAATGTGACTATGAATGAACCTTTCTTTGTTGGTCATTTTCCTGGAACTCCAGTTATGCCGGGAGTTTTAATTGTTGAGGCGATGGCTCAAACAGGTGGTATATTAGCGCTAAGTACTGTGCCAGATCCAGAAAACTATCTGACGTTTTTTATGAAAATAGACAATGCCAAATTTAAAAGACAAGTAAACCCTGGAGACACCTTAATATTCAAATTAGAACTTATAACACCTATACGCCGTGGTATAGTGCACATGCAGGGAACTGCCTATGCAAACAATAAAATTGTAACAGAGGCCGAGTTAATGGCTCAGATTGTTAAAACAAAAAAATAATTAAATGAATCAACCACTAGCTTACGTTCATCCTGGCGCTAAAATCGCTAAAAATGTTGTTATAGAACCATTTACAACCATCCATAATAACGTTACTATTGGTGATGGAACCTGGATAGGATCTAATGTAACGATCATGGAGGGAGCCAGAATAGGTAAAAATTGTAATATTTTTCCAGGAGCAGTAATTTCTGCAATACCCCAAGATTTAAAATTTCAAGATGAAGAGACTACCGTTGAAATTGGCGATAATGTAACCATTCGTGAATATGTAACAGTAAATAGAGGTACTGTAGATAGAGGAAAAACAGTTATTGGTGACAATTGCCTTATTATGGCTTATTGCCATATTGCCCACGATTGTATTGTAGGTAACAACTGTATCTTTTCAAATAATAGTACCTTGGCAGGGCATTGTACAGTGGGAGATTTTGTTATTCTTGCAGGGATGACTGCGGTTCATCAATTTTGCATGATAGGAAATCACGCTTTTGTAACTGGAGGGTCATTGGTTCGTAAAGATGTACCACCTTTTGTAAAAGCTGCCAGAGAACCCTTATCTTACGTAGGTATTAATTCTATTGGTCTGAGACGTAGAGGATTCTCTCCAGATAAAATAAAAGAGATACAAGGTATTTATAGACTTTTGTTTCAGAAAAACCATAATACTTCTCAAGCAGCTTCTATTATTGAAGCTGAAATGGAAGCAACCCCTGAGCGTGATGAGATACTAGAATTTATTAAAAACGCTAAACGAGGTATCATGAAAGGATACTTAAGTAATAATTAATACTTAAACATTACACATTAATAGCGTGATACATTTTTAAAGTTTATCACTTAAACTAAATAACAATAATAATGGCAAGTACATCAGATATTAGAAACGGGTTATGTATTAAATACAACCACGACATTTATAAGGTAATTGAGTTTTTACATGTTAAACCTGGAAAAGGACCTGCATTTGTAAGAACAAAGCTAAAGAGTGTTACCAATGGTAAAGTTATAGATAACACCTTTTCTGCAGGGCATAAGCTAGAAGATGTTCGTGTAGAAACTCATAAATTCCAATATCTATACAATGATGGTGATTTTTATCATTTCATGAACCAAGAAGATTACACTCAAATTCAATTAGTGGAAGCTGCTTTAGACAAACCAGAACTCATGAAAGAAGGAGAAGTAGTTACAGTAATTATTAACGCTGAAGACAACGCACCACTTTCTGTAGATTTACCAGCTAGTGTTATTCTTGAGGTTACTGCCACAGAGCCTGGCATGAAGGGTAATACAGCTACAAATGCAACAAAACCTGCTACGTTAGAAACTGGCGCAACTGTAAACGTACCGTTGTTTATAAATGAAGGAGATAAAATAAAAGTAGATACAGAAAAAGGTGCTTATAAAGAGCGCGTTAAAGAATAGATTTTCTTTACAAGTAATTTAAATCCCAACATATGTCACAATACGTTGGGATTTTTTATATTTGGTGACCTAATAAAACAAACAATGAAATTCTCAATACCCCAAACCCTGGAAGATGTCGCAACAATATTAGGTTGTGATTTTGTAGGTGATGCTAATTTTGCTGTACTTGGCATGAATGAAATTCATGTGGTGGAGCCAGGTGATATTGTTTTTGTTGACCATCCAAAATATTATGATAAGGCATTGGCCTGTGCCGCTAGTGTTGTTTTAATTAATAAAAAAGTAGCCTGCCCACCTGGAAAGGCTTTGTTAATTTCTGAAGATCCTTTTAGTGATTTTAATAAGCTCACCAATTATTTCAATCCTTTTAAAAAAGCGACAGATCTAGTTTCTAGTACTGCTACTATTGGGGAAAACACCATTATACAACCCAATGTTTTCATAGGTAACAATGTGCGCATAGGTACTAATTGCGTCATCCATAGCAATGTGGTTATTTATGATAACACGGTAATAGGTAATAATGTAACCATTCATGCAGGAACTATTTTGGGAGCAGATGGTTTTTACTATAAAAACAGGCCAAAATCTTTTGACAAACTTCTAAGTGGCGGTAATGTTGTCATACAAGACGATGTGGATTTAGGCGCTCTGTGTACTATAGATAAAGGGGTAACTGCATCCACAACAATTGGTCAAGGCTCAAAACTAGACAATCAAGTACATGTTGGGCACGATACGGTTATTGGGAAAAGATGTCTAATTGCTGCTCAAGTTTGTATTGCGGGCTGTGTTGTTATAGAAGACCTTGTTACACTTTGGGGGCAAGTAGGTATCACCAGTGGTGTAACTATTGGTAAAAAAGCTGTAATTTCGGGACAAAGTGGTGTGAGTAAGTCTTTAGAAGGATATAAGGCCTATTTTGGTAGCCCTGCAGATGAAATTAGAAAAAAACATAAAGAGCTAGCTTCCATAAAGCTTATACCAAGTATTATTGAAAAAATAGATAATTTATAATGAGTACAACCGCAAAAAATATTGTTAAAAAGTTTTATCAAACAGATTTTGTAACAGATGCCCAAGCTGGTAAAAGTCTTTTACATGATGATATTGTTCTGGTTTGGAATAGTACAGAGGGGCTCACCATAATGCATCAGAAAGAAATTGTTGAAACATTTGAAGAGGTTAGTAGAACCTATGAAGAGCTTCGTATTGAGGTGAGTCATGTTTTAGAAGATGATAATTTTGTAACCATTAGATACAAATACTATATAAGAACCATTGAAAACCCAGACGAGGAGCTTGGTATTGCTCATTTTATTGCTATTTGGGAAATTAAAGATGGTAAACTATATCGTGGCCATCAAATCAGTCAACCCGTAATGAGTATTGATGATTCTAATGGAACCTACAACAAAGTAAAAGTTTAAACTTTGTTTCTTACCCAAAACAAAAATAGTACCTTTGCAGCGCAAAAGTATTGGTTATTTTTTGACTCTAATTTTATCCTAACCATAGCCTTTGCCTCAATAAATACATTAACATAGACAAAATATATTCATGAGTGTTTTAGTAAATAAAGATTCAAAAATTATAGTTCAAGGATTTACAGGTAGTGAAGGTACTTTTCACGCTGGCCAAATGATTGAATATGGTACCAATGTAGTTGGTGGAGTAACTCCCGGCAAAGGAGGACAAAGTCACCTTGAAAGACCTGTTTTTAATACCGTTGCAGAAGCGGTAGCTAAAGTAGGAGCAGATACCACCATTATATTTGTACCACCTGCATTTGCAGCTGATGCAATAATGGAAGCTGCAGATGCTGGAATTAAAGTAATAATTACCATCACCGAGGGAATACCTGTTGCCGATATGATTAAAACGGCAAACTACATTAAAGATAGAGACTGTAGATTAATTGGTCCTAACTGTCCTGGTGTTATTACTCCAGGAGAGGCAAAAGTTGGTATCATGCCAGGTTTTGTATTCAAAAAAGGAACTATTGGTATTGTTTCAAAATCTGGAACACTTACCTATGAAGCAGCAGATCAAGTTGTAAAACAGGGCTTGGGTATCACAACAGCTATTGGTATAGGTGGTGATCCAATTATTGGAACTACTACCAAAGAAGCTGTAGAGATGCTAATCAATGACCCAGAAACCCAGGCTGTTGTAATGATTGGAGAAATAGGAGGGCAACTTGAAGCAGATGCTGCACAGTGGTATAAAGCTAGTGGCAGTAAAAAACCAGTAATTGGTTTTATTGCAGGAGAAACTGCTCCAGCAGGAAGAACAATGGGTCACGCAGGAGCTATAGTAGGTGGAAGCGATGATACTGCACAGGCAAAAAAGAAAATTATGCGTGCTTGTGGTATTCATGTTGTTGATTCACCAGCAGAGATTGGAAAAAAAGTTGCAGAAGTATTGGCGTAATAAGCTAAGAACTAATTTATATAACGTTTGGGTTTCTTTAAAATCCAAACGTTTTTTTATGATAATTAATTTCAACAAGTATAGTATTATTGGTCTTAAAAGCAATTAGAGATACGCTATTTTGTCTTTTTAGCTACTAAAGCTTATTTAATCTAAATTTGAATGTGTATATATTTCCTTTTAGATATTGTTATTATTATATTTATAACTTGAGAAACAATTTTAGAAAATCGATTTAAAATAAACGTATGAAGCTTTTAGAAGGAAAAACAGCCATAATTACAGGTGGAAGCCGAGGCATAGGAAAAGGAATAGTTGAAGTTTTTGCAAAGCACGGCGCTAACGTTGCTTTTACCTATAATTCTTCTGCGGCACCAGCAGAGGCTCTAGCATTAGAGATTGCTGCTATGGGAGTAAAAGCAAAAGCCTATAAGAGTAATGCTGCTAGTTTTGAGCAGTCTCATGAACTAGTGAAGGCTGTATTAGAGGATTTTGGAGGAATTGATATTCTAGTTAACAACGCAGGGATTACAAAAGATAATTTACTGATGCGTATGGGCGAAGATGATTTTGACCAAGTAATTGAAGTAAATTTAAAATCTGTTTTTAACATGACCAAAGCGGTACAACGTACCATGCTTAAGCAACGAAAAGGATCTATCATTAATATGAGTTCTATTGTTGGGGTTAAGGGTAACGCTGGACAAACAAATTATGCTGCATCTAAAGCAGGTATTATTGGGTTTTCTAAGTCTGTAGCATTAGAACTGGGTTCTAGAGATATACGTAGTAATGTAATTGCTCCAGGTTTTATAGAAACAGAGATGACTGGAAAACTAGACGAGCAAACGGTTCAGTCTTGGCGAGATGCGATTCCACTTAAACGCGGTGGCTCTCCACAAGATATTGCAAATGCATGTGTCTTTCTGGCCAGTGACCTCTCTAGTTACGTTACAGGACAGGTCCTTAATGTAGATGGAGGTATGCTAACGTAATGTGTTTTGTTTGTAATTACTTTACACTAGGTACACTTTTACACCTTTAATTGCCTCAAGTTTGAATCTAGAAACTATTCTTTATATTGTAATTGCAGCAATTATTTCTTTAATAGTTACTGTTTTTATATATGGATATAAAACAAAGTATACTAGTAGATTAAGGTGGATATTTGGCGTGTTACGATTTACGACGCTCTTTTGTATATTGGTATTATTAATTAATCCAACCTTTGAGAGTAAAATTTATAGCATTGAAAAACCTAAACTTCCTGTACTGGTTGACAACTCATTTTCTATTGCCTCTTTAGATCAAACCCAAAAGGCTATCAGTGTTGTTGAATCATTAAAACAAAATAAGGCCTTAAACGATAAATTTGATGTATCCTACTTTGAGTTTGGAGCTAGTTTTGAATCATTAGATACCCTTAGTTTTGATAAAAAAAACACCAACATCTCTAGCGCCTTAAGCTCTGTTCAAGACTTATTTGACTCCCAGATAGCTCCCACAATTTTAGTTAGTGACGGTAACCAAACCCTCGGTGCAGATTACCAATATATAGTTTCAAAAATGGATACTCCAATATATCCAGTAATACTTGGAGACTCAATCAAGTATCAAGACCTTAAAATACAAAGCCTTACTAGTAACCGGTATTCTTTTTTGAAAAATAAGTTTCCCAATACCTCCAATTTGTATACCAATAGAGGCGAAATTTGCAAAACCACAAAGCATATAAGTGGCCATGATTATTGATTTCTC
>JABHYI010000165.1 GCA_018656255.1 Bacteroidota bacterium | reverse complement strand
AACCGTACCCTAGTAGTTTTACTTTGGTAAAAATATCTGTGTATGAAACTCCCAAGCCAAACTCACCTGCGTTAAAATTAGATAAATCATAATCACTAGTATAAAACGCATCAGTAGAGAGCGCATCATTAGCTTTATAGAAATAATCTGCTTTGGTTTGGGTATAATATCTATAGGATGGATATAATGTAAAGAAATCTCCAAGTTTAATAGGCGCCTCTATACTAGCTGTGTATGATGTGATGCCCCAATTGTCTTGATAGTATCTAAGATAAGATCTTAGTACAAACATCTCATTTATGTAGTAGTTTAATCTCCCGCCTATGGCAATTTTAAACCTACTGCTTGGCAGGCGCTCTATGTCATCAGCTAGTTGGAATCCGTTACCAATGATAATAGCATCTCTATCTTTAAAAAACACTCTTTGAAAAGGAGTAGATAACAATCCTTCTTGTTGCACCAAATCTAGAGATATTGATCCTTGCGCTTTTTTGGAGAGTATTTGAGAAAAGCCAAACCCAAGGGCATAAGAGTTTCTTTTGTTTGTTTGAAGTGGAGTGTATCCAAGATCTTCAAAAGGTCTTAGTTCAAAGGGATAAATAATTTTCCAGCTATCTAGAAAGACGTTTGCACGTATACTTAGTTCTGTGTTTTTATCATTAAGCAAATAACTATAATTTCCTCCAAAGCCAAAAGAGGCGTAATCATATTCTTGAGACACAGATACATTGGCGCCCCAAATGTTATTTCTATCATCGCTACTATGGCTGTAAGAGACCACACCGTTTAGCCAAAGATCATTTGCAGAAGCTCCAGAGTCTGCCACAAAAGGATCTGCAGGTTGGCCAGAGTCAAAGGGGCTTACATTACTTGAAGATGCAGAGGTGTAGGCGCTTACATTGGCGTCTATTTTTAACACATCATCATCATTGAGCGGTATGGATACTACAATACTGGAGGCCAGATCTGTGAGCTCTTCTGTTCCTATCCCACCTGTTACTGCTGCGTTATCACCGTCTTGGCTATAATAACTTGCAAGCAAGTCAATCTCTACAGATTCTAAAACTCTTTTTTTATAGCTAACGATAGTGTCTTGGCTGTATGCCATTAGCGTGGTAAAGCAAAGTATGAGTAAAAGCGTTTTTTTCAAGGGTATGAGTGTTTGTTGTTTACCTAAATATTTTATTTGTTAGTTGCATCCGCAACCACCACCAGTTTTTCCTCCATTAGCGCCAGAGGCTGCTTCTCTGTAGGCTTGGGCACTTGTTTCAAAACGTTTTATGGTTTTATCACCCAAGGCCATATCTGGATCATTGATATTTACTTTTTCATATTCTTTAACCACAGCGCAAGAAGATAAAAACCCAAGGGCTATAAGTAGTATAAGTAGTTTTTTCATTCTTGGGTGTTTAAAGTAAGGTTATTTGAGGTGATAATACTACCTGTATCTGTAATAATAATACACTCAACTGCTTTTAATTGATTAATTCTGTCTATTCCAGTTTCTACTCCCATTACAAAAACAGAAGTTGCTAAGGCATCTGCTAGCTCTGCCTTTGGAGCAAATACAGTAACGCTTATAATTCCCTGAGAAGGATAACCGGTCCTAGGGTCTATAATATGAGAATATCTTCTAGAGTTAAAAGTAACATATTTTTCATAATTTCCGCTAGTGACTACCGCATCTTTAATGGGTAACATAGCAAAAGCTTTGTTTTTATTAAGAGGGTTGGTAATGGCAACTTGCCATGAGCTCCCGCTTGGTTTGCTACCCCAGGAGTTGATATCACCAGAGGCATTAATAATACCTCCAGAAACTCCATTTGAAATAAGTAGTTTTTTTGCCTTATCTGCAGCATACCCTTTACCAATGGCACCAAAACCAATTTTCATTCCTTTGTTTTTTAGAAAAACAGTACTGTTTTTCGGGTCCACAACTATATCCTTGTAGCCCACCTTGGCTACAGATTTTTTAATAGCTTCTTTGGATGGCATTTGGGCCATACTGCCATCATATTTCCATAATTTGTCCATAGATGCATATGATATATCAAAAGCTCCGTCTGTGAGATTGCTAATTTGTATGGCTCTTTGGATAAGGCTAAAAAGTTCTTCAGAAACTTGAACAGGACTCGCGCCCGCATTTTTATTTATATTGGATGTTTCTGAGGTGGGCTTCCAAGAAGAAATTAACGCTTCTATTCTGCTAATTTCACCGATGGCTATCGCGATTTGCTTATCTGCCTCTAGTTGGGTTTTAGCAACCACAGTGATTTCAAAATCACTTCCCATAAGGTATGTTTTTTGCTTGTATATATTCTGGCTTATTGCCCCAGAGAGACAAAAACAAATACATATAAGGCTTAAAAATTTGAGCATGGTGGTAGGAATTACTTAATGAAACCTTTTAGTTCAACAATATACTCTTGGGGTGTTTTTTTGGAATAGCTCGTTTGTCCTAAAACTCGGCCATCTTTATTTAAAACAACAACAAAAGGAAAGACACCTCCTTTATTGTATTGTTCTGCCAAGGCATTGTTGTGGGCTTGTAATTCTAGACTTAGGGCATTTTTTTTGCGTCTAGGAAAATCTGCTTGCAACATAATGAAATGATCTTTAGCATATGCCATAAAGTGTTCAGACTCAAATATCTCTCTATTTAATTTAATACACGGAGCGCACCAGTCGCTCCCTTGAAAGACCAGTAGTATTGTTTTTTCTTGGGTTGTAGACAACTCCTTAGCCTGCTGGAAATTGGTAAGCCATTGTTGTGCATGCAGTTGGGTAAAGCCCGAGACACAAAAAATAAAAAGCAATAGATATTTATTCATAAGGTTTAAATTAACAGGCACTCATTATGTTTTACGTAGTTTCAATGTATGTAAAATATTTTAAAATGTAAACTAATTTACTAACGCATCTATATAATTTATGTAAGGCGCTTAGTATGGTGTTAGAAATTATTTTTTAAATTTAATATGGTACTACTAAAAGAGTACCTTTGCGCTAAATATTTTAACGTATTTATCCCAATGAAGCAAATTACCAACACCATATTAATGATACGCCCTGTTGCATTTAGAATGAATGAACAAACCAAGGTGAATAATTATTTTCAAGAAGATCTTGATTTAAAATACTCAGAAATTAATGCAAAGGCACAATTAGAGTTTGACACATTTGTGACAAAACTTCGTGGTGTAGGTGTGGAGGTAATTGTTGAAGACGATATCATGGGTCTGGACACGCCAGATTCTATTTTTCCAAACAACTGGGTTAGTTTTCATCAAAACGGTACTGTTGCCCTGTATCCTATGTTTGCCGAAAACAGACGTCGAGAAAGACGTGAGGAGATTATTACAAGACTAGAAAAAGAGGGATTTGTTGTAGAAGGCTTCATGGATTATACCCAGGCAGAGGAGCAAGAATATTTTTTAGAAGGTACTGGTAGCTTATTATTGGATCGTGAAAATGGGAAGGCATATTGTGCAATCTCCCAGAGAGCACATGAGGAACTTATCGTAGAGTTTTGTGAAGATTTTGAGATGGACCCTGTCATTTTCACGGCAAATCAAACTGTTTATGACCAGAGAAAACCTATTTACCATACCAATGTTATGATGGCCTTGGCTGAGAATTTTGTGGTCATTTGTCTAGACACTATTGATGATAAGCATGAAAAGAAACAAGTACTCAAGCATCTCAAAGAAACCAAGAAAGAAGTCATAGCAATTACTGAGGCTCAGATGCATCAATTTGCAGGAAATATGCTACAGGTCTTGGGTGCAGATAATCGAAAATATATGGTTATGAGTGAGGCAGCTCGCTCCAGCCTTAGAAGTGATCAGGTAAAGGCAATCCAAAAGCATTGTAAAATTTTAAGTAGTGATTTAACAACCATAGAAACCTGTGGTGGAGGAAGCGCTAGGTGCATGATGGCTGAGGTGTTTTTACCTAAGGCCTTGACAAAAGCATAAGCCTGTTATTGCTGTGCAATACGCTTTATCATGCCATCAAAAATAAAATAATGAAACGGCAACATGATATACCAATAGGCTCTACCTAGTAGGCCCTTTGGCCTAAAAGTTGCTGTTTGATGTAGCACGTTGTCTTTGTCAATCTTAAATTCTAGCCAGGCTTCTCCCGGCACTCTCATTTCGGCAAAAAGCAGCAATCTTTTTTGGGTTTTATCTGCCAGTATTACCCGCCAAAAATCAAGGGCATCTCCCTCATTGATTGTATTTGTGTTGGTTCTTCCTCTTCGCAGACCAACACCGCCAAATAGTTTATCTACCCCTCCTCTTAAGCGCCATAGCCAGTTTGCGTAATACCACCCACGCTTACCACCTATAGACCATATATTTTCTAGAGCCTTTTCTGGATTTTTAAGTACGATGCTTTGTTTGTCTTTCACGCAACCATTTACAGGCACCTCTATATATTTTTTAAGATCATTTCTAAAACGGCCACTAATCATAGAGTCTTTCCAGCTAGAGACCACTTGGTTTTGTTTTATTTTTTTAAAAGCTAACTCTATGGCTTTTTGATACGAGATAGATTCAATTTTTAAAATATCTTTAAGTCTAGTATCACTTGTTATTACCTCAATGCGCATACTGTCTACTAAATTAAGGGCTAGCTTGTAGGAGGTTGAGGTTACAAAGTAAAGCCAGTAGCTTGATATTTTGGGTGACAAAAAGGGTAGGGTAACAATGGTTAAGTTTAATTTTCTAAAACGGGCATATCCCTCCATCATTTCTCGGTAGCTTAACACATCAGGCCCGCCAATATCAAAGCTTTCATTGTAACACTCTTTGTTGCCAAGTACACCTGTAAGGTAATTAAGTACATCTCTTATGGCTATGGGTTGACATTTTGTTTTAACCCATCTGGGGGTTACCATCAAAGGGAGTTTTTCACACAAATCTCTAATGATTTCAAAAGAGGCGCTACCACTACCCACAATAATTGCTGCTCGTAAAACCGTTACTGCAGCGCTACCTTGGTATAAAATATTTTCTACATTTTTACGAGACCAAAGATGCTTTGAAAGACTTTGCTCATTGGCAATACCTCCAACATAAATTACTTGCTTGCAATTTGTTGGCTCCAGGTAGGTGTTAAAGTTTTTTACAGCACGTTCTTCTTTTTCATCAAAATCACTTGTAGAGGAACTCATCGAGTGAATTAAATAGTAGGCCGCGTCTATGTCTTTTGGGAGCGCATCGGGTCTCACCTCTTGCAGAAAATCAATAACTACTATTTCAATTT
>JABHYI010000217.1 GCA_018656255.1 Bacteroidota bacterium | reverse complement strand
CTTGTTGTAGTAATTCCATAGAACTCGCCTAAAAAGGCTTCACAGCATTGTTTTGAGACCCTCTGGCTTTAAACAAAAACACCCCCGACAATGCCGAGGGTGTTTGTAATACATATAAAACAAGTACTTAGTTACCTGTTATCACGATATCATCTATGTGGTAACGCGTGGTAGCTGTTGGGTCTGACCCTTGATATCTAAACGCTATATGAGCCATACCATCAACACAAGAAATATTAATTGGTCCTGATGGGAAAAAGTCTCCAAAACCACTTTCTGGTCCTGTAGGAATAGAAGCATCTACCAAATTCCAAGTAGCTGTAGTTACATCTCCAGTAAAGTCTGTAGAAACTAACACACTTAAAATAGTACCATTATCAAAGGCAGCTTGAATGTTAAAGGTCAATTCCTCTTCTATGGTAGTATCCATATCGATAGCTGGAGTTACTAGCCATGTATCGATAATATCCTCTCCAGAACTAAATCCAGATACTTGAGCGTAGTTATTGTTGTTAAAGTTTCCAATTTCCCATACTTCGTTTCCGCCACTTGCATTTACATTTGTCCAACCGGCACTAACATATGCCTCAATGGAATCAAAGCCTTCAAAGTTTTCACTGTAAAATTCTGCTCCGCCTCCACTAGGTCCATCACAATTGAATGTTTCTGGATCACATCTGTTTTCGTTGTCAAAATTAATATCTGATGGGTCATTGATTACCATGTTAAAGGCATCACCAAAAAAGTTCTTCGTTAAAATTCCTGTCATAGAACCTCTTCCTTGAGGAAGCAAGAAAGATTTAAAGTCTGCAAATGTGCTGGTGCTAAAAATAACACTGCCACCTTCTTCACAACTCTCTAATAAACGTTCTCCGTCAAATTGATCTTCTGGTTCACCAGCATAGGTTTTGCGATCATCGCCTAACACTTCATTACGGTTAAACTGTGCATCTGCAAGGGCAACTAATAAATTAGTGTTTGCATCTGTAAATTCTGAAAACAATAATGGTTTTGCAACCATTGTCTCAACAACTGCGTCTCTAATTACGTAGTCTAGCATTTGAGATTCTCCAATTTTACCAAGGTCGTTAACATCAATAATCCCAAGTGTTAACACCCCAGAATCATATCCTGCAGTTAAGCCGTCTAGACGAACATATACCTTTCTTCCTAATTCATAAGTAATAAATAAAGGATTTACGTCTATCAAAACCTTAATCCCACTTACAGGCTCAGAAGGAGCGTTTTGCATAATTAATTCTTCAAAGAAATTTCCTGACTGGTCATTTGAAATTACATACCCCTCAACATAGGTAATAACTTCTGTATCAAAAGTAAGTTTCTCTGTTTCTCTTAGTTCTGCAAGAACATCTTCGTAGTTAAAGTCTGATGGGTCAACACCAAGATCATCTGCTGCATCTGCAACTAATTGTTCAAAGGCACTATTAATACCCATTATTGTGAGCACATCACCCTCTAGGTTTGGAGCCACAACGATCGTGTTTGGTGTTTCAAAATCATCATCTTGCACACATGATACTATCGCTACTGTTACCATCAACAGCATTACTAGTTTGTATAAATTGAAATTTTTCATTTGTATTGTGTTTATCTATTTTTTATTAAAATCTAACGTAAAGGTTTAAGTAATATGTAGTTCCGTTTCCGAAGAAATAGCGATTTCCGAATACCGGTGTATCTCTATTTGACTCTTCAACCATACCACGATAATCTGCAATTCTAGAATCTTCAAAACCACCTGTTCTGTAGCGTTGGTCAAAAACGTTGTTGATTGTTGCAAAAAATCCAACATAATAACCGTCAATTCTCCAAGACTTACCTCCCACTACATTTACAAGGGTGTAATCATTAAATTGTTCTTGTTGTAACAACTCTCTTGCTGTTGCAGGGTCATAGTCATTGTAGCCAATATTATCAATATCTGTCGCAAAATTGTCGTTTCTGCGCAAGCTACTTACATCAATATATGCATTTGAGAAATAGTTTGAAGTAACACCAAACCACCAGAAGTTTGGATCACGATACTCAAAGCCTAACTGGAATGCGTTTTCTGGACCACCTGCGATATGTAGATTTTTCATTTTAGTGGTTCCATCACCTAATCTTTTTGGACCTTCAAAATCATCACTAGTAAAGTATTGATTTGGATTGTTGGTATAAACATACTGCGCCATTGATGCCGCACCCTTAAGTTTAATTGTTGGTGTTACCTGAGCCTCAATTCCTATCTCTGCACCTGCTCTTGTAGACTCAATACCTGTAAGGACTTCTTGTACAAAAGTTCCTCCTCCATCAGCATTCTGTATAGATTCTGTAAAAAAGAAGTTGATATCTGTCTGGTCTTGCATAGCATTGTAAAAACCAGTAACTCTTGCCTTTAATATAGGAGAGCGGAAGATGTAACTCACATCTAGGTTTTGAATTTTCTCTTCTATCAAGCCTTCTACAACATTGTTGTTTTGGCGAGAATTACTAAAAGAGTTTCTAATGCTTGGCGCCTTAGTTAAGTACCCGGCGTTTACATCTATAAGGTGACGTCCTGTAAGTTTATAAACAGCGCCCCCTTTAAATCCAAGAGTGCTAAAGCTTAACGCTTCACTTTCTCCAAATGAGCTGTTCCCTCCTTGGTAGTTTCCGTTTTCATACAAACCATTACGCTGGTAATTGGTAGCTCCCAAGCTAGCAGCTAGGTAAAAATCTACCTTACTATATTTAAATTGAGCTTGAGCAAACCCAGACATAACATCTGCATTTACATCAAAATTATATTTGTAACGATCTCCCACGCCTACAATACGGTTTGGGTTACGCACATCACTTTGTGCTATATTAGATTGCAAATCTCCTGCACCATCTCCAGATTCTGAATTTGCAAAAGTATCAATATCTAAAAATCCATTACTTCCTAGTAAATCACGAACCTGGGCATAATTTTCGCTTTTCAGACTTCTATAATTTACGGCAGCGTTTAAAGTAATGTTACTAGTTAGCTCAGAAAAAAGAATAGAGCTGAACTGCACCTGAGTGTCTTTACTTACATCATCTTGCAAAACATAAGATGCTCTTAGGGCATTACCCTGTGAATCTATATTTGCACCATATAATGTATTCCAAGGAATTTGTCCGTCGTTTACAAACTCTTCTCTTGCCAAATACGCTTGTTGGTACTGGTAAGGAGAAGGACTAGCGTCACGCAAAAAATAACTAGGCATTCTTTGGTAGTAATTACCAGATGGGTTACGGTTTCCGTTGTTATCTATACGGCTATTTCTAATAGTTCCTGTTTGGTAGCCAATGTTTGTGTTTAATGTTGTTTTCTCACCTATGTTCCAGTAATGATTCAACATAAAAATTGGTTCCTCAATTTCTCTGATACGACTATTTCTAAGTTCTCCATCTTGATACCCCCAGTTTGGATTGTAGCGTATTCCTTTTAGTTCCCTTTGTTCTTGAGTGATGGCAGTAGATCTTCCTCTTCTATTTGGCGTATAAAACGCGGTAAGGTTAAGACTATGACTATCGTTAATTTTTTTCTCTACAGATGCAAAGAATGAATTAGAATCATACAGCGTACCGTCTTGATATCCTCCCTCACCAAATCTACGAGCTGCAGATACTGCATAAGCCCATCCATTTTTATTTAAACCACTATTGTAGGTTCCCATAACACGGCCTTCGTAACTTCTATTTGAAGATGCATAAGAAACACGGCCACCTTGGCGGTATTGAGAAGCTCTCATGATGATGTTGGTAGTTCCTGCAACATCACCAAAGGTATAATCACTAGCCTTCAGGCCCATAGAAAATTCACGATTGCGTTGTACATCGTTAAGCCCACCCCAGTTACCCCATTGTGGGCGTCCTGTAATTTGCTTGTTCATTTCTAGACCATTGATAAGCACTTTACCATTGGCATTGTCCAAACCTCTTGGTCTAAAGAATGTTGCGCTAAAATCAAAAGCAGCGGCATTTAAAAATGCATCTCTAGAGGCCTGTAATAGCCCAGAGGTGTTAAACGAGGAACCATCATCCTCATCTAGCTCATTGTCAGAAAGGCTAATGATAGCAATCTGAGCCTCTGTAAGAGAAAGATCAACTTCCAATAAAATAGTGTTTAAATTCAAAGTCTCTCCATTTTCAATGGTGAGTTGGATTCTTTGTGTGTAGTAGCCAGCTTTTGAAATTATAAGTACCTGCTCCCCTTGAGGTAGCATTTCACTTTGAATTACAAAAAGACCTTCAGGGTCTGTCAGGGTAGTAAATGTGCTAGCTTTAATGCTAATGGCCACATCCCCAATGACATCGCTTGAATTACTATCCACAACGCGTCCTTTTACAACTGCAGTTTGAGCAAAACCAGTGCTTGCAAAAAACAGGAGCGTAAAAAAAGTTAACATGAGTTTTTTCATTCCGAAATTTTAAATGTTTGTTGAGAATTTAACCTTCTCTTTAATATATTATTATCACTTTTGAACAAATGTACATTTTTCAATGGAATTAATTACTTTTGTTGAACTAATTATACGACCCTTTACACAAAACTAACATATATCATAAATGCATTACACTAAACAAATTTTTATTGCGCTTGTCTTTGTCTCAAGCATCGGTTTCGCTCAACAAAAAAAACAGTATAAGGTAAACACAATAGCCTTCTATAACGTTGAAAACCTTTTTGATACAGAAAACGACCCTATCACCTACGATGATGATAGAACTCCAGACGGGAAAGACCACTGGACAGAAGAAATATACCAAGCCAAACTTAAAAACATGGCCAAGGTTATTAGTGAAATTGGAGCAGATGTAACGGGCACAGCACCAGCCATAGTTGGCCTTTGTGAAACCGAGAATAGAAAAGTATTAGAAGATCTTGTAAACCAAGAATCTCTACTTGATAAAGAGTATGGTATTGTACAGTTTGACTCCCCAGATAGAAGAGGAATTGATGTAGCCCTCATCTACCAAAAAAAATTATTTACTCCTACAAACTACAAGGCACATGAGTTATTAATTTATGATAATGTAGACCCTACCAAACGTATTTTTACTCGAGATCAATTAGTGGTAAGTGGTATGTTAGATGGAGAGAAAATGCACTTTATTGTAAACCACTGGCCATCAAGAAGTGGTGGAGAGGCAAGATCTCGTCAAAAAAGAATTAGCGCAGCAAAACTTAACAAGCACATCATGGATTCTATTTTTGTGCAAGAACCGTACGCTAAAATTATCACCATGGGAGATTTTAATGACGACCCTACTAGCCCCAGTGTAAAGGACGTCTTAAAGCCAAAAAAGAAAAGAGAAAATGTAGGTACAAAACAACTTTTTAACCCCATGGAAGAAATGTTTAAAAATGGTCTAGGGACTTTGGCCTGGAGAGATG
>JABHYI010000029.1 GCA_018656255.1 Bacteroidota bacterium | reverse complement strand
TATTGATATTGCTGGAGTTGTTGTAGATAGTGAGACAGATAAACCTATTGCAAGAGCTACCGTGATGTTGTTAGATGAAAATAACAAGCAAATATCAGAGCAGATAGCCTCAGATAAGGGCGCTTTTAGTTTTCCCGACATGGATTGTGAAACTCAATACACTGTAAGGGCATTAAAGGATGGATTTGAAACAAACGAGGAGCTGTTTACAACACCAAGTGAAACAGAAAAACTATCTCTTGTAATACCCCTAACTCCTGTTGATCCATGTCCTCCAAATGATTTGGGATGTAGATTAACCTTACTGCCTATATACTTTGATTTTGACAAGAGTTTTATTCGTCCAGATGCTGCAATAGAATTAGCGAAAATACTAGCGGCTATGCGTCAGTATCCAGAACTTATTATTCATATAGAATCACACACAGACGCAAGAGGAAAAGATATTTATAATGAAAAATTATCTGGCAGAAGAGCACAATCTACCAAGAAATGGCTTATAAGTAAAGGTATAGCCGCTTCTAGATTATCAGCAAAAGGATATGGAGAATATCAATTAACCAACCAATGTTCTAATGGAGTTGAGTGCAGTGAGCAGGAGCATCAACTCAATAGAAGGTCTATGTTTATTATTCAAAACTAAAACCCTTACTAAAGGCACAAAAACACCTCTACTGTATGTCGGTAGCGGTGTTTTTGTGTTTATAAAACCCGCATACTAAATAATTGATTGAATTTCTTTTACCTTTGTGGTATAATTTATAGCATGGAATTACAACTTACCAAACCTATTTGCTTTTTTGATTTAGAAACTACAGGTATCAATATAGCTACAGACAGAATTGTAGAAATCTCTATATTAAAAATATTTCCAAACGGAAACAAACAGAGTCATACCTGGAGGGTAAACCCCACGGTTCCTATACCGCCACAAACCACAGCAGTGCATGGCATTACAGACCAGATGGTGGCTAATGAGCCTGTTTTTAAAGACCTCTCCAAGCAAGTTTATGAGTTAATTAAAGATAGTGATCTTGGGGGCTTTAATAGCAACCGTTTTGATATTCCATTACTGGCAGAGGAATTATTAAGAGCCGGTGTAGATTTTGACATGAAGAAAAACCTTGCCGTAGATGTGCAGACTATTTTTCATAAAAAAGAAAAGAGAACCCTAGAGGCAGCCTACCAATTTTATTGTGGTAAAACACTTGTAGATGCTCACAGTGCAGCTGCAGATACTAATGCAACGTATGAGGTTTTAAAAGCCCAGTTATCAAGATATGAAGATTTAGATAATAATATCTCTAGCTTGGCTGAGTTTAGTGTGCACAAAAAGTTTGCAGATTTTGCCGGATACATAGGGTATGATAAAGAAGGCAGAGAAGTATTTAGCTTCGGGAAACACAAGGGTGCACAAGTGCTAGATGTCTTAGAAAAAGAGCCAGGTTATTTTGGGTGGTTGTTAAACGCAGATTTCCCTTTGTATACCAAAAAGGTACTAACTAAAATTAAGTTAAGTAAGTTAAATACTAAGTTTTAATATCCTGTTTCAGCAATTATGAAGATTATTTGTATTGGTAGAAATTACGCAGATCACATCACAGAGCTTAAAAATGAAAGGCCATCAGAGCCCATCGTTTTTTTAAAACCTGACACCTCAATACTGCTAAAAAAACAACCTTTTTTTATACCAGAATTCAGCAACGAAGTTCAGCACGAGGTCGAGTTATTGGTTAAAATAACAAAAGTTGGGAAGCATATAGATAAAAAATTTGCACATAAATATTATGATGAAATAGGACTAGGTATAGATTTTACAGCGCGTGATTTACAGCAACAATTAAAACAAAAAGGCCTTCCTTGGGAGAAAGCAAAAGCCTTTGATGGAGCTGCTGTGATTGGTAAATTTGTACCTAAGAGTAGGTTTGATGCCTTAGATGATATTTCTTTTTCACTAAAAAAAAATGAGCAGGTAGTTCAAAAGGGAAACTCTTCTCATATGCTATGGCAATTTGATGAATTAATAGAATATGTATCGAAATATTTCACTTTAAAGATAGGAGATGTTATATTTACCGGTACACCCGCAGGAGTTGCTAAAGTAAATCCAGATGATGTGCTAGCAGGATTTATAGCAGATGAAGAATTTTTTAAAATAAGAATCAAATAATTAATTTCATGGATA
>JABHYI010000267.1 GCA_018656255.1 Bacteroidota bacterium | reverse complement strand
TTACCGCAAAACAAGAGACCTCTGGGCGCAAACAACCAGATATTACAGGACTCATAGGGCAGTATGTACACGGTAATGAACCAAGCCACCACATGGCTTATTTGTATAATTTTGTTAATCAGCCAAGTGATACCCAGCGCATCGTTAGAGAGATTTTAACCACATTGTACTCAAGCGCTCCAGATGGGGTTAGTGGTAATGAAGACTGTGGCCAAATGAGCGCATGGTATGTCTTTAGCTCTCTTGGATTTTACCCTGTAACTCCTGGGAGTAATCAGTACATCATAGGATCTCCTTTGTTTGAAAAAGCAACCATTAACCTAGAAAACTCAAACCAATTTACCGTGCAAGCCAATGGTATTTCTAAGGAAAATTTCTACATAAAGTCTGCAAAGTTAAATGGTAAGGTTTTGGATAGAAGTTATCTGTACCATCAAGAAATTATCTCTGGTGGAACCTTGGTATTTGAAATGACAAACACACCTAGCCCATGGGGCACAAAAGAGCATCAAATTCCAAGCACCCAAATACAAGAACATCAAATATTACTAACTCCTTTTATTGCCTCTGGCACCGTGAGTTTTAAAAACAGCACCAGTATTACCCTTGGAGTTGCAGATCCCGGCGCAGACATTTATTATAGTATAGATCAAGGAGAATTTATTAAATACGAGGCTGCAATTGCTATTTCAGAATCTGTATTAATTAAAACATATGCCCAAAAACAAGGTAAGAAAAGTGGAGTGCTCTCTACCCAGTTTTTTAAGATAGATCCAAATGTGAGTATTACATTAAACACCCAATATGCCAATGAGTATAGCGCTAGTGGAGAAAACGCCTTGATTGATGGTATTAAAGGGGCTTTAGATTTTAGAACAGGTGCCTGGCAAGGCTACAGTGATAAGGATCTTGATGCTGAGGTAAATCTGGGATCGGTGCAAAATATTTCAGAAATTAAAACAAACTTTTTACAAGAACAGCGCAGTTGGATTTTTTACCCCACCCAGGTAACGTGTTTGATTTCCATAGATGGTAAAAACTACACTTCTATTGGGGTGCAAAAAATAGATGCAGCCATACCAAGCCAAGACGCTTCAATAAAATCTGTAGTATTTAAAACAAATCAAAAAGCACAATTTATAAAGCTAAAGGCTACAAATTTAGGAGATGTACCCCCTTGGCACCTTGGGCACCCTTTTGATGGTAAAGCTTGGATTTTTACAGATGAAATAGAAATAAAATAACAGCATGAAAAGACGCAATTTTTTACAAAAAGCAGCCCTAGGCTCTGTTGGAATAACGGCCCTAGGCTCAAATCTTGCAGCTACTGCTGCCACTCCAAAGGGAGCTAAAGACACACAAGATGTGCCAGTTTCAAATTCTTTACTACCGGTTGTAATTGCTACTTGGAGTGTAAAGCAGGCAACCCAAAAGGCATGGCAATCTATGGAGCAAGGGAGTTCTGCCTTAGATGCAGTTATTGCTGGTTGCGCCATAGAAGAGGCCAATGCCCTGGGGCAATCTGTGGGTATTGGAGGGCTTCCAGATAGAGATGGTCGTGTTACCTTGGACGCCTGTGTTATGAACGAAAAAGGCGATTATGGCGCAGTGTTGTGTATGCAAAATATAAAGCATCCTATTGCTGTAGCTAAAAAGGTAATGGAAGATACTCCTCATGTTATTTTAGCGGGTGTTGGCGCTGAAGAATTTGCTGTTTCTCAAGGTTTTAAAAGAGAAAATTTATTGACAGAACAATCAAAAAAAGATTGGGAAATCTGGAAGAAAACCTCCAAATACAAGCCTATTATTAACATAGAAAATCACGATACCATTGGCATGTTGGCCATTGATAAAAACGGTACAATATCTGGCGGATGCACCACAAGTGGCCTGGCATATAAAATGCCTGGACGCGTGGGAGACTCTGCTATTGTTGGATCGGGCTTATTTGTAGACAATGAAATAGGCGCTGCAACTGCAACAGGTCTGGGAGAAGAAGTGCTAAAAACAGTGGGAAGTTATTTAATTGTGGAACTCATGAGACAAGGAAAATCTCCACAAGAAGCTTGTGAGCAAGCAATCCTTAGAATTATAGAAAAAACACCCAACTTTGAAGACTTCCAGGTGGGGTATATTGCGGTCAATAAAAAAGGAGAGACCGGAGCCTATTCTATACATTAGGGCTTTACAGCCACCACCTATCAAGATCAAAAAAACACAACTTTTAACCCAAATTTTTACAATAAAAAATAAAAAACCCGCACAAGTTAAATTCTGCGGGTTTGGTGAATTTATAATTTTATTTTAGCTCCCATTACTTTTCCGCTAATGGTAGTTTTGGATGTCCAAAAACCATTTTTTGTATTGATTTTGTATTTTGGATTTAGGAATACATCAATATCTTCATTCTCTTCAACCAGTTTTCTGTTGAATTTTTGGAATGCTCTGGATGTCGAAGCTAAAGGCCACATTGCGTTATTTATTGCTCCTGATATGGGTGTTGCTAATATAAATGCGAGAACTCCATTCATTTTGTATTTTGACTCTATGTAATAACCGTCTTCAAACACATCCTTTTGCCCAATTAATTCTCGTAAACCCTGAGCAACTACAATGTTTGTTACTAACATTGTAAGTATTGGAAGAAATCTTTTAGTACCACCAAGTTCAACCCCATTAAATCGTACAACTGTCCCATAATCATTACCAACATTTTTGTCAATAGGAATACCCCAAAAAGATTCTCCTTCTGTATTAATTTCATTTAGACGTTTAATGTCATACTGGTCAGCAGTTCTTGTTAGGCTAATGTCACTATAAGCTCCGTTAGAAACAATTTGATTGGTTTTACAACTCTGCAAAGACATTGACAATATAAATACTACGGCCAATGATTTAAGTAAATTAAGTTTCATGTTTTTAGTTTTTAAGTTTATTAATTTAATAAATCTAATACTCAAACTGTTTAATACCTAATTTTTTTTAGTTTAAAAGGATAACAAACACTTATATACACTTACCTATTTTAAACTTTGGATATGTAAAATCTAAGAAAATAGTGCTAGTAGCAAGCTGATAAACAAAAAGTTGCGTGAAATGAGATGTATATTTTCTCATTTTTTTGTAATTTCGAAATTATAAGTAGGTTGATACCTATGGGTGTTAATCAAATTTGGGGCGAAAAGCCATCACGCAAGTGATGGCTTTTCAATTTTTTAGTACTCCTGTAAAACGTTTGTTTTAAAACAATTCGGCTACACTATGGTAATGAATCTGAGAAAATGAGCTTACTACTTTATCAGCTTTGCTATAATCCTGATCTGTAGAGTGAGTACTATCATACCCAATAACAAATATGCCTGCGTCATTGGCTGCTTTAATACCATTGCTGGAGTCTTCAATCACCATGCAGTGCTTTTTGGACTGTCCTGATGCCTGTGCAGCTTTAATAAAAATTTCTGGATGTGGTTTACTTTCTTTTAAGTCTGCGCCGCTTAATTTAGCCACAAAGTATTGGTCTAAGTCAAAGCGCTCAAAAATGCGATTAATATTAGGCATCGAAGCCGAGGAGGCTAAAACTAGGGTAAGACCATTGTTGTAATAGTTTTTTATAAGGGCTAATACACCGTCCAAGAGTTGAAGTGATGTGTCATTTTCAAACAAATATTTAAAATGTTTTCTTTTAATTGCCACAAGTGTTTGCGGAGCTGCATCTAGATTAAAATGCCCCACCAATTGCTTGCAAATATTTATGGTAGACTGGCCTGTGTAGCTTGTGTACATTGCCTCAGTAACAGCTATACCCATGTCTTTAAACATTAAAAAATAGGCCTTTCGGTGTAAAGGTTCTGTGTCTACAATAACACCATCCATATCAAAAAGTACTGCTTTTAACATACCATATCTAGTTACAAAATTGAAAAAACAAATGTATCTTTTTTTGCTAAAAGTAGCACCCTCAAAGTATATTTAGTCTTCCACAAAGTAGTGGTTTATTAGCGGTGTTTAAGGTTTAAAAAATCACTTTTACCACGGCTTTTGTTTCTGGCACTAGAAATCTCAATATTATTATTGATATTTGCACTAAGAAAATAGCTTATTTCTTTAGAGCTATTGGCCTAAAAACGACACATTATGGCAGCTGAGATTAAAAATTTAAAAGACTTACAAAACACAGAGTATTCCTTGCGTAAACTCTTTGATGAAGCAGAAGATTTTCTACCCTTGCTGGGAACAGATCATGTAGAGCTGTATGTTGGAAACGCAAAACAGGCTGCTTATTTTTATAAAACAGCCTTTGGCTTTCAAAGCGAGGCCTATGCCGGTTTAGAAACAGGAAGAAAAGATAGCGTGTCTTATGTTTTAAAGCAGGATAAAATTAGATTGGTACTCACCACACCACTAACAAAAGACGGCCCTATTAATGAGCACATTAACCTTCATGGTGACGCAGCCAAAGTAATCGCTTTATGGGTAGATGATGCTACCAAATCTTTTGAGGAAACTACAAAACGAGGAGCAAAACCTTTTATGGAGCCAACTCGCCAAGAGGATGCAGACGGATATGTTATTAAATCTGGAGTGTATACCTATGGAGAAACCGTTCACCTTTTTATAGAACGTAAAAACTACAATGGAATCTTTTTGCCAGGCTATTCTAAGTGGGAATCACACTATAACCCCGCATCAGTTGGCTTAAAATTTATTGATCATATAGTAGGTAATGTAGGTTGGGGAGAAATGAATAAATGGTGTGAGTTTTATGCCAAAACGATGGGATTTGCTCAAATTATCTCTTTTGCAGATGATGACATTGCCACAGATTATACAGCCCTAATGAGTAAGGTAATGAGTAATGGTAATGGCCGTATTAAATTTCCTATAAATGAGCCAGCAAAAGGGAAAAAGAAATCACAAATTGAGGAGTATCTTGACTTTTACAACGGGCCGGGGGTTCAGCATTTAGCCCTAGCCACCGATGATATAGTTGCAACAGTCTCTGCAATGCGTGAAAGAGGGGTAGAGTTTTTGTATGTTCCAGAGACCTATTATGATGATGTTTTGGAGCGCGTGGGAGAGATTGATGAAGACATTGAGGTGCTTAAAAAACATGGTATATTAATAGACCGTGATGAGGAAGGGTACCTGTTGCAAATCTTCACTAATACTATTGTAGATAGACCCACTATGTTTATTGAAATCATTCAGCGAAAAGGAGCACAATCTTTTGGTGTTGGAAATTTTAAAGCCTTATTTGAAGCCATAGAGAGACAACAGGCCAAGCGCGGAACTCTTTAAAAAACAGGTAGTAAAACCAAAAACAAAGGCCGCCTTTTTAAGAGCGGCTTTTGTATAATAATTATGCCCTGGGTAAGATAAATTAAACAACACATAAGGGGATCGCCACAAAATGTGTATTTTTCAAGTTCAGAAATATAATTTCAAAATCATGAAATATGCATTTTATGTTTTAGTGTTATTTGTATTGGCTTCTTGCCAGTATTTTGAGACAGATAAAATATCTTCAGAGACATTTTACCAACAAGAGATTAAAACTATTTCTTGGAATGACGTAGATCAATTTCCAAGTTTTAGTTCTTGTCAGCATATTTCAGAAAAACAGGCAAGTAAAATTTGTTTTGAAAACACATTGGTTTCAAAAATATACGCAGGGTTTTCCTCAAAACATTTTGTTAGTACTAGAGCCATAAAAGACACCCTTTGGGCGGCTATTGCTGTTTCAGAGAAAGGCAACATTAGCCTAAACACATTACAAATGGATAGTCTCACCACTGCAAGCTTCCCAGAGCTATCTGCCTGGGTTAGGCAAAGCATAGACAGCATACCTTCTTTGGAACCAGCCCATAAAAGAGGTGTTCCTGTTGCGGTAGCTTTTAGCTTGCCAATTGTATTGCAAACAAAGTAGTCTTGTTTGTGGTGCTTTTGTTTAGATTTGTAACAAGGAAATAGTGTCTGGTTTAAATAGCTACCAAAGACATTATCATAAACAAAAAACAAGTCATTGAGCACAACATCCAACATCATACTAGGTATTGATCCAGGAACCACTATTATGGGTTTTGGACTTATTAAAGTAGTTGGAAAAAAAATGGAATTCCTACAACTCAATGAATTGCAACTCTCCAAGTATGACAATCACTACAAACGCCTTAAACTAATTTTTGAGCGTACCATAGAGCTTATAGATACCTATCATCCAGACCAAATTGCTATTGAAGCTCCTTTTTTTGGTAAAAATGTACAGTCTATGCTCAAATTAGGACGCGCCCAAGGAGTTGCTATGGCGGCAGGATTGTCTAGAGATATACCCATTACAGAGTATGCGCCAAAGAAAATAAAAATGGCCATTACCGGTAATGGTAACGCCTCTAAAGAACAGGTAGCAAAAATGCTTCAGAGCATTTTAGGGCTCAAAGAATTACCAAAAAATTTAGACAGCACAGATGGCCTTGCGGCTGCAGTTTGTCATTTTTATAATAGCGGAAAAGACCTAAGCACAGGCAAGAGTTACTCTGGATGGTCCAGTTTTGTGAGTCAAAATGAAAAACGAGTAAAAAAGTAACGCTGTATTTTAATGGCTGGTATCTACATTCATATTCCCTTTTGTAAACAAGCGTGTCATTATTGTGACTTCCATTTTTCAACATCTTTAAACAAAAGAGATGCCATGCTTGGCGCAATCTGCAAAGAACTTATTCTCCGCAAAGAAGAGTTTACCCAGCCCATAGAAACCATTTACTTTGGGGGAGGTACTCCAAGTTTGTTAACCCCTCAAG
>JABHYI010000250.1 GCA_018656255.1 Bacteroidota bacterium | reverse complement strand
TAAAGCCCTCAGGATTAAAAATTAATTCCCAGTCAAAAGGAATCTCGTCCCACCTGTCATCCCACTGTATGTAATAAGACTGATCACTGGCAACCGTAAACCCTATAATTTCAGAGGCGTATGCAGCTCCAGATCCATCTGTTGCAAATGGGCAAGAATCATCATCATCTGCTATTGCTTGAGCATCTGAGCAATCGTTCCAGATTGATACTCTAGTATCAGAACCTCCAAAACAAGAATTGACATTAATTGTCCCGTTTTCTGTTGGGGTATAGACAAACCATGCAGCATCCCCTCCATTGGCCCCTCCACTTACATCATTAATTTGTGTTTGTGTTACACTTCCTTCTGAAATTTCAACAGCTGATGCACAATTGTCACCGCCATTTTGAGCATTGGTTTGCCATGTAAAAGAAGTTGCTAATGCGAGTAAAAATAAAATATATTTTTTTTTCATGGCTTTTGTTTAAAGTTACTTATCAAATATAGTATTATTTTTTTTTAAAAAATAGGTGCTTTTGTGAAACAGCGTACTTAAATTGTCGTCATTTAAAAGACTCCTAATAAACCTCTTACAAACGTGTCTAATTCTTTACTAGTAACACAGTGCAGAGCACAAAACCCTAAAGCCCAAACGGCGCTTTATAACCAGTACTGTGATGGTATGTTTGTGGTGGCAAGTAGGTATTTAAAAGATACAGCAGAGGCAGAGGATGCAATGCAAGTTGCTTTTATTAAGGCGTTTAAAAAAATAGAGCAATTTAAAGGTGATGTAAGTTTTGGAGCATGGTTAAAGCGTATTGTAATAAATACATGTTTGGATGCCTTGAAAAAGAAAAAGATTCATTTTGAAGAAATTAACGAGCAGACCCTTAGTTTAGAACAACAAAATGATGAGAGTTGGTCTGTAGATAATAAAATAACTAAACAACTTGTAGAACAGGCTATTGAAAAGTTGCCTCCAAATTATAAATCTGTGGTTCAATTATTTTTGTTAGAGGGATATGATCATCAAGAAATAGCCCAGGTTCTAGACATCACGCAAAGCGCCTCTAGAACAAAGTTGCATCGCGGTAAAATACAATTACAACAACATCTAAAACAGCTACACTATGGCACAGGATATTAGAGATATAATGAAGGCTAGCTCATCACAAGAGCCAAAATTACCAAAAGGTCACAAGGCCCGGTTTGAAGCTAGGTTACAGGCTAATTTTAGCCCAAATAAGACACTACAGGTTTCTAGTTCTATGCAAATTTGGATTAAAATTGCTGCTGTTGCTATAGCCTTTGTTGCCGTGAGTGTTTTTGGCTATTATCAATTATCCAAAAATAGTCTGGGAGATAGTCTAGTTGAGAGTGCGCCAGGGGTAGAGTCTCAAACCGATGAAAAACTACTGCACTTAGCTGATATTTCTCCAGATTTAAAACGTGTTGAGCAGTACTATACTAAAGGGATTAAGGGCGTGTTAGCATCTTTAACAATTACCACTGAAAATAAAGATGTAATTGATGGATACATGCAGCAACTACAGGTACTGGATTTGGAATATGAAAGTTTGAATTTAGAACTTACTCAGGCAGGTCCTACAGAGGAGACCATTACAGCCCTTGTAGACAATCTTAAAATGAGACTAGAACTGTTAATGAAGCTCAAAACAAAATTGAAAGAACTAAAAAATAATACCAATGAAAATATTAGCAGCATTGAAGTTTAGGCTATTTTGGGCGCTTGCTCTTGGATTGGTAACTACAGGGTTTTCTCAAGAAAAATTTGTAGAGTCTTATAACGCAGGTGATGATATGCTCGTTACTTTAAAGACCTCTTATACCAATGTTATTTTTGAAACATGGAATAAAGACAAAGTAGAGGTGATAGCTTTTATAGAAGCAGAAGATGTAACTAAAGAACAAAAAATAGCTCTTTTTGATGCGTGGAATTTTGAGGTTTTAGGAAACTCAAAAAATGTAATTATAACCTCTAGTGCTATGGGAAACTGGAACGGTAACAGTCTCTCTAGTTTAGAGGCTCAAATAGGCAAAGAATTTGACAACGATATGCAAAGCTCTCAAGCCCTTGGAAAAGTTATCGAACGTAGCGTTAAAATAGCTAATGGCATTTCATACTCAAAGACTACCTTGATAGATAAAGATGGAGCTATTAAAACCATTGTAAAAACAAAAAAAGCCAAAAAAATACCCCTGGTTAAAAGGACCATTATCATTAAAATGCCGAAAAATACAGAAACCGATATCAATGTAAG
>JABHYI010000074.1 GCA_018656255.1 Bacteroidota bacterium | reverse complement strand
ATAAGTTATGTTGACAAGGTCTTGTGCAAACATTGCGCAGGATACAAATAAAAATAAAGCAGTAATTACATTTTTCATACGAATTTGTTTTATGGTTAGGTTCTGTTTCAAAAATACAATATTAATTTCACAATAAAACTAATTTAGCATTGGTTTTTGCCGCAAATTTATCTTCAAAAACTAGAATTACATCACAAAATAATGCCTCTGTTGCTTAAAGAATGTAACAATACGTTTATAAAACACAAAAAACTCCTTACTGTTTGTAAGGAGTTTTTTATATACTCTTTTTATGGCTTATTGATTGCTGCTCAACTTATATCTAAGAAATATAATGGCTAATGAAAAATATCAACTAAGCATTTTTCTGGTGAAGGCTTCCTACTTTTTGAGCAAAGAAAGCTAAATACGCAAAGCACAACACACAAATAATGTAAGACTCGTGTATCCCAATAATATCAGCCAATTTTCCTTGAATGGGCGGAATAATAGCGCCACCTAAAATCATCATTACTAGAAATGCAGAACCTTGTGATGTATATTTACCTAACCCCTTTATACTTAAAGAAAATATAGAAGGCCACATAATAGAGCAAAACAAACCTCCGCTTAAAAAGGCATAAATTGCTATATTACCTGAAGTAAATAGCCCTACAAGCATAGCTGCCATACCTAATATACCAAATATTTTAAGTGTTCTTGCTGGCTTGTCTTTTCCGAGAAAGAAACCTATTATTTGCAAGGCAACACATGCAGAAAATCCAAACAAATGAACTACTTCAAATTCTGCTAAGTAAATAGCCAATAGAATTACCCCAAAAGCAACATAAGGAACCACTATATAAAGTATTTTTTTTAATCCTTCGCCTGGATTAAACACTGCTATGGCACCAGCCCATCTACCTATCATTAAGCCTCCCCAATAAAGAGAAATATATGGAGCCACCTCTGACTCTGTTAGGCTACCAAAAGCTTTGGTCATTAAAAGTTCCCCTAGATTACTTCCTATAGAAACCTCTACTCCAACATAGGTAAAAATAGCCAACATCCCAAGCACTAGTTGAGGATACTGCATGGCTCCCCAGCCCTTAGGATTTGACTTAGCCATTTTATTGGCTCCTAATAAACCTCCTACAATAGCCAAAAGGCCGATAGCAGAAAGAATTAAAATTAAATGATCTGCTTTATCGTCTAACTTGGCCCCTGGAGCCAACCCTGAATATTGTCTAAACACAAAAAAGAAAACAACAATTAGTAGTACTGTAATTGCAATTAGAGTGTTTAATGCCTTTTTAGCCCCTATAAAATTTGCGTCTGCTTTGGCATCTGGTAACTTATTAGAAAACTTAAATAAGGCCGCAGACAAAAGAAATAGAAGCCCTACTCCTACATAAAGATATTGAACAGAGGATAAGGTGATACTTCCATTTGAAATAGACGCTGCCATATCTGCCTTAGCGGCAGTCCCAAAGAGCACTGCACCAACTATTAAAGGACCAACAGTTGTGCCTAAAGAATTAATTCCTCCTGCTAGGTTTAATCTATGAGAGCCGGTTTCTGGATCACCTAAAGCTACCGCAAAAGGATTCGCAGCTGTCTGCTGCAATGAAAATCCTAGGGCTACAATAAACAATGCTCCCAAAATAAATGCGAAGGCAGACGAATCTCCTGGATCAGCTCCATTGACTGCTAATATCATGGCTCCAGCTCCTACGGCAGATAAAATCAACCCTTTAACAATTCCGCTTTTGAATCCCCACTTATTCATTATGTCAGTCTTTTTTAGACTAGACACCACAAATAACATAAGCGCTCCCATATAGTATGCACCATAAAAAGCAAAATCTATTAATTGACTCTGAAACTGGTCTAAATTAAAATAGGTTTTACAAAACGGAATCAATACACCGTTTCCAGCAGCTATAAATCCCCAAAAGAAAAACACAGTTACGAGTGTTGCCAGTGCACCATTATAATTAGTGGCCTTGTCTGAGGACAGATTTTCTGAATTTTTAGAATCTTTCATTTGTATAATTAATTTGAGTTTCAAACATAAACAAAAAGCCACACAATAGTGCAGCTCTTTATCTCCTTTTTAATTATTGTAGGCTATGGATTGAGCACCTTAATTGTGGTTAACCCTTTTTCAGTGGTTACTACTACAAAGTATAGCCCTGTGCTATATTTTTGAAAAAAAACAGCTAACAATAAAGCTAAAGGGTAAAAACTAGTAAGGCTGTTTTTACCTAGTAAGGTGAGTGATTGGTGTTTTAATAGAGGTTGAGCTTGAAAAGTTATTTTTTAATTATAGCTAATTTCCTTTTCCAAAAGGCTGGGTCAGTAATAAGTAAAAACAACCAAGTTCTATACTTTTTATAAAAAAACACACATATACAATATGCTTAGAACATGTTTTAAATACAAATATGCTTTAATTCT
>JABHYI010000084.1 GCA_018656255.1 Bacteroidota bacterium | reverse complement strand
CGGAGTTTATTTCTCTGAGCTATCTCCAAGACCTCATGATACAGGAATGGTAACCCTTGCAAATACTCAAAATTTTAATGAGTTTGAACTGCATTTACGGGCCATTATTGGATTGCCTGTGCCAGAAATAACACTAGAGAGAAATGGTGCTAGCGCAGTACTACTAGCGTCTGCAAACTCAGAAAATCCAACTTTTGAAAACCTAGAGATTTTGGCAAACGCTCCAAAGACAGATTTTAGACTTTTTGGAAAACCAACCTCAAGACCCTACAGAAGAATGGGAGTTGTAGTGTGTTATGATTCCATAAATAGTGATGTTACAGCTATCACAAAAAAAGCAAAAGAGTTGGCAGCAAAGGTAAAAGTTCTTCCTTAAGTTTATTGTTTTTTAAGCTGAGCAAGGGTTTTATAAAAATCTTCTTGCACGGGTCTATCTTTAGGGATTTCTCTCAAGGGTTCTACTTCACGCAGTGTCTCGTGGCAATCTTTAGGAAGGCTTTGGTATAATTTTGTGCCAGCTGTTTTCCAAGCAAGCATTTGCTGGGACACCTCTTTAATAGCCTTGGCAGGATTTCCAACAATAAGCTGTCTTGGGGCAAAGACACTCTCGGCTTTTACAAAAGCCATAGCACCTACAATACACTCATCTGCAATAACAGCACCGTCCATTATTACACTATTCATGCCCACCATAGTATTACGACCTAAATTAGCACCATGTATAATTGCGCCATGACCCACATGAGCTCCTTGTTTTAAAACAATAGATTTTCCAGGAAACATGTGCACAGTGCAGTTTTCTTGTACATTCACGCCGTTTTCTAAAATAATTTCACCCCAATCTCCACGAATAGCAGCACCTGGACCTATATAACAGTTCTCACCAATAATAACATTGCCAGTAACTGCCGCAAGTGGATGTACAAAACTAGATTCATGTACTACCGGTATATGGCCTTTAAAAGAATAAATCATTTGAATGTTTTTAAAGTCTTTTTGGTAAAATCACTGAGCACCAATCTTCCAGAAATAACAGCACGATCTGCAAGAAGAGTATCCCAGTGGTCTGTCCCTGCCCACATTACTTTTTTCATTTCAGCCATAGCCTCAGGGTTATAAGCACACAAGTTTTCTGCAAATAATTGCACAGCAGTATCTAGAGCCTGCGTAGATTCATGCACACTGGCATATAAACCTTTTTGTTGTGCCCACTTAGCATCATAAAAGGAATTAGCATCAATGGCAATTTGAGACATACCCGTTAAACCTAATTTACGCTCCACAGCAGGTCCTACCACAAAAGGACCAATGCCAACATTTAACTCACTGAGTTTTATAGAGGCAAACTTACTAGCCATACAATAATCTGTTGCACTGGCAAGACCTACTCCACCTCCTACAGTTTTACCTTGTATACGGCCAATAATAAATTTAGGGCATTTTCTCATGGCATTGATAACATTGGCAAAGCCACTAAAAAATATCCGTCCAGTCTCTGGGTCATTGATACTAACTAGCTCTTTAAAACTAGCTCCTGCACAAAAAGTTCTATCTCCACCACTTTTTAAAATAATAACTTTTACAGCATCGTTTTCTCCTGCGTGGGTAATGGCATCTGTTAGTTTGGCTAGCAAATCTCCAGGCAAACTATTGTGCGCTGGATGGAAAAACTCTATGGTTGATATGCCGTCTTGTATATCGTGTTTTACGTAAGGTGCTGTCATAATTCTAGTTCAAAAAAGGATGTTAAATCAAGAAAAGTTGTTGTAATACTATTTTTACGACTACTGGTCTAATAAATTAAATTGTTCGAAATGATGATTCAGATGTTTGCGCTCCAATAAATACCACTGGTATTTATTTAGTTCTCCAAAAACAAGATTCTTTAAAACTGCATCAGGATTTTGTGTAAAGAAATCTAAATACCTATCTCTTTGTTGTAAAAACTTGGTTATGGCGGTCTCTAAATCTGGGTGTGTTAAGCTACCCAGGGTATCTTTCTCCAAATGCGGAAAGTTAGAATTGGTTGGAAACTTCTCATAATTATACAAACTATCTTGGAGTTTCTCTAGGTACTTCTCTGGGGTTGTAATTTCAAAATCTTGCAGCTCACCAGAAGCTATTTTATAGGTGTATTCTAAATGTTCCAACATATGCTGGGGTGTCATTATCCCCCATTTTGGTTTACTTTGTTCAGTAAGTTTAGCCAAACAAGATGTAATTTTAGAAGTAGTTAACTCCACAAATACCTCTTGTTTTTTTTCTACCATGGTCAATATGGTGGCAATACACACCAATGGATCTTCTTTTTCTGCTGTTTTTGGAAGTAATGCATTGGCTTTATCTATATTGGTGTCAAACACCTCAACATACCATTTTACAATACCACTTGGGTGTTCTTTTCCTCTAGCATCTCTATCTACTTTTTGCTTACAGGTTAATCTTACATAAAGTGTGTCATTGTTATAAATAGGACGTAAAAAACGAATTTCCTCGAGCCCATAATTTGCTGCTACAGGGCCTTTATTTGGGTATACAAATAATCCTGCAGCCATAGAGATAATAAAATACCCATGTGCGGTACGCTTTTCAAAAATACTGCCATCAAGACTCGTGATGTCTGTATGTGCGTAGAAATGATCCCAAGTAATATTTCCGAAGTTTACAATATCTGTATCTGTGATGGTTCTGTTATGAGTTTTTAGAGACATCCCCGGCTGGATGTCTTCCCAGTGGTAGGTAAAGGGATGGGCTGGAGCTTCAATATAAGCTGCCTTAGGCTGGTAAATACCTGTTACCTTTGTTAGGCTTGTCGGGCTTCCTTGAATGGCGCAACGCTGCAAGTAATGTTTTACACCGCGCATACCTCCCATTTCTTCTCCACCTCCAGCACGCCCGGGTCCTCCATGAATAAGACTTGGCAAGGGAGAGCCATGACCTGTACTTTGGGCGGCACTCTCACGGTTTAATATTAAAATACGTCCATGATGGCTGGCAGCGCCCACAGCGTAGTCTCTGGCTGTGGTATTATCATTGGTTACTATAGAGCTAACCAAAGAGCCCCTACCCATCTTAGCCAAGGTAATAGCATCTTGCAAAGTATCATAAGGCATCAAGGTGCTCACTGGACCAAAAGCCTCTATAGTGTGCGCATTTTCGTTTTGTAAAGGAGTATCTTCTCGCATTAAAATGGGCTTTAAAAAGGCCCCTTTTTGAGCATCTGCACCTAGTACCTTAAACTCATTAAAATCTCCATAGACCATCTGAGCTGTCTGGGCAATTTTAGCAACTTGCTCTTTTACAGATTCTCGTTGGCTAACACTTACCAAAGAACCCATGCGCACCTCTTTTAATCGAGGATCACCAATGGTTACTTTGTCAAGTTGTTTAGACAAGGCGTTTTGCACATCATCTATTACATCCTGCGGCACAATAATACGACGAATAGCAGTACATTTCTGACCACATTTTGTAGTCATTTCATTACGGACTTCCCTTATAAACAAATCAAATTCTGGAGTACCAACAACTGCATCTGGTCCTAAAATAGCCGCATTTAAACTATCTGCTTCCATAGTAAATGGTACCGATTCTCTAGTTAATTGCGGATGGTTTTTAAGCTGCCTACCAATATTTGCAGAGCCTGTAAATGTTACCACATCTTGAGACCCAACGGTGTCTAAGATATTCTTGGCAGTACCACTGATGAGTTGCAAGGATCCTTCAGGGAGTATCCCTGAAGCTATAATCTCTCTTGCCACAGCCTCTGTTAAATAAGCTGTTTGTGGTGCTGGCAATACAACGGCTGGCATTCCTGCCATCCAGTTTACTGCGCATTTTTCTAGCATCCCCCAAACCGGAAAATTAAATGCGTTAATATGAACGGCAACACCTTCTCGGGGCACCATAATGTGATGGGCCATAAAGCGACCTCCACGAGACAAATCTATAGGGTCTCCCTCCACATGATAGGTTTGATTAGGAAATAACTTTCTAAGAGAAGCATTGGCAAATAAGTTTCCAAAACCTCCTTCTATATCAACCCAACTATCTCTTTTTGTAGCGCCAGTACGGTAGCTAATTTCATAAAAAGCTTGCTTTCTTTTGGTCAGGTACATCGCCAAACTCTTGAGCATATTCCCTCGTTGTTGGAAGGTCATTTTACGTAATGCATCCCCTTTATCACGGCCATATTGGAGTATAGAAGCAACATCTAATCCTTCTACTGTAGTACTGGTGAACTGCTCCCCAGTAATGGAATCAAAAACAGGAATCCCTTCTCCGTTTCCAGATTGCCATTGGCCTTGTACATAATGTTGTGTTTTTTGTCCCATGATGCTTGTCTTGTAATTACTTCTTATATTTCAACCAATTAAATGCT
>JABHYI010000110.1 GCA_018656255.1 Bacteroidota bacterium | reverse complement strand
GTAAAACCAATTCATTCAAATAAAACCAAAGTATCTTTTATAACCTATGTATATGATGAAAGTAAAATAAACACGGGAGCCGGCGCTTTACTTGATAAGGTAGAGCGTGAAGATGAGTTTGTTGTAGAAGGAGTACATAGAGGATTGCAGTCTAAGTTTTACACCTCAGGTCGTTTTTCTCCTACACGAGAAAAAGGAGTGCATCATTTTCATGGCTTGCTTGCCAAATATCTAAACAACAATACACTCTAAGAGTTTCAGGTATAAAACCAGGAGGGGTTAAATTCAAAACAATTAGTTTCTTACCCAAGAAACACACTTTAAATTATAGGCTATTGGCACAGTACACCACATTAACAAAAAAAGATGTTGAAACTATTTTAAAACCCTATGGCGTTAAGCAAATAACATCGTTTAAAATTTTAAGTGGTGGTTCAGAAAACACAAACTATCAAGTACAGACAAATAGTGAAAAACTTGTGGTCACAATATGTGAATTAAAGACAGAAAAAAATGCTACAGAACTTGCACAATTACTAGAGCATCTGGCTCATTACAATTATGAAACCTCTACCCTTTTAAGAACACAAGACAATGAACTGCTTACCCTTTGGCAAGAGAAACCTGTTATGGTAAAAAGTTTTGTTGAAGGAACTATAATAGAACACTTACCAAATTATTTGATAACATTAATAGGATCTCAGCTTGGGAAACTTCATAAAATAGAAGCGCCAAAGTATCTACAAAATCATGCTAATTTTGGAAAGCAGGAATTTTGTAATGTAAAAAAATATGCAGCAAATTCATCGTTTGAAACATGGCTTATGGATAATCTTGAGTACATACAACCCTTTATAAGCTCAAAACTGCCACAAGGTATTATTCATGCAGATGTATTTAGTAACAATGTTATTGTAAATGAATTGCAGGACACTGTAGTTATTATGGATTTTGAAGAGGCCGTTAACTACTATAGAGTGTACGATATTGGTATGACTATTATTGGTATTTGTGGAGAAGGAAATACTATTAATTTTGAAAAAGTAAGGGCTCTTTTAAAAGGCTATCAAAAAGAGGTTACATTACTAGATATAGAAATTAATGCCCTACAAGCCTTTACTGTCTATGCAGGATCTGCCATGACTTTTTGGAGACACTCTCATTTTAATTTTATAAAGCCAGACCCTGCTTTTTATAATCATTACAAGGGTTTACAAGTATTGACAGATTTTATAAAACAACAACCCATAGATTGTTTTGTAAAACTAGCCCGTTAAAAAATTAGAGTAATGGAACTTAAAAGAGTAAGCTACAAACACAAAAACAATAAGATTTTATATTATCTGGTAAATTACATCAGGCAATTCATACCAAGTACATTTTATCAAAAAAAACTAGCGCAAAAAATACATAGCAAACAACAACTTAGAGGTATCCTTAAAAGAGTAGCGTACTATAATAAATTATCAAACACCATAACCCTAAAAAACCCTGTGCTACTATCTGAGATTAAAACAGTACCAGGGTCAAAAGTATATTTCTTTGATCTGTATCAATACAGTAGGTATTTTAATCAAAAACTAAAAGGTTTATTTCTCTTTGGGGATATTACAGAAGTCCCTAAACAGCCAACTTTTGTAAAAAGTAGGCCTATTGGAGATAATAATGCAAATTCGGTACTACTAAAATGGAATAAATTAAGGCACTTTATGTTTATAAAAAAGGAACAGAAAACCTATCCAGAAAAAAAGAACATGCTTGTAAGCCGGGGTAAGGTTCACAAAACACAAGCACACAGAATTAAATTTATAGAAAAATATTTTGCGAATCCAATGTGTAATATTGGAAGAGTAAACACAAATGATTTAAATCCTCTATGGAAAGTCCCTAGGCTTTCCATAGACCAGCAACTTGACTATAAATTTATTCTATGTCTTGAGGGAAATGATGTGGCAAGTAATTTAAAATGGGTGATGTCCTCCCAGTCTATAGCAGTAATGCCTAAACCAAAATATGAAACATGGTTTATGGAGGGTTTACTGGTGGCAGATGTTCATTATATAATAATTAAAGATGATTATTCAGACCTTGAACAGCGGCTAAACTACTATATCAACAATCAAGACAAGGCCCTGCAAATCATTGAGAATGCGAATGCATATGTCCAGCAGTTTAGAAACCAGGAAAATGAAACGCTAATTTCACTACTTACGCTAAAAAAGTATTTTGAGAAAACAAATCAAACATGTGACTAGGGTGGAATACACGTAAGTAGCTGTTAATTAATCACTTGAAACACTAATTACTAGATATATATTGTGTTAAGAAAAACACACAAACAAATGTTAAGGATATGTATTGCATGTGTTTCTTTTTTATCTTTGCTGGGTATTATTTCTTTAACACGGCTAAATTTTATAGATGAATAGAATACAACTTATAGAAGAAGAAATTTCTGGGTTACGAGCACAATTAAAAACACATAAACTGTATGAGAACTTAAAAACCATAGAGGATATCAAGTCGTTTATGGAGAATCATGTGTTCGCAGTTTGGGATTTCATGTCGCTTTTAAAAAGTTTGCAAATAAACATTACAACAGTTACCACACCTTGGACTCCACCAAAAAATCCAATACTATCCAGGTTTATCAATGAGATAGTTCATGGAGAAGAAAGTGATCTAAACGAGTTAGGAGTTGCTAATAGCCATTTTGAGATGTACCTAGATGCGATGTTACAAGTTGGTGCAAATACCGCTAAAATAGACACGTTTATTGACCGTATCACATACGGAAACACCATAGAAGATGCATTCAAAAATATAAATATAGACCAAAGAGTCTTAGATTTTGTAAAGTTTACATTTTCGGTTATTGAAACTAAAAAAACACACATGGTTGCCGCTGCTTTTACCTTTGGTAGAGAAGATGTGATTCCAGATATGTTTATAGAAATCTTAAAAAGTGCTGATTCAGAAAATAAATCGTACAATAAATTAAAATATTATTTAGAGCGCCACATCGAATTAGACGGTGATCAGCATGGGCCCCTATCTCTGAAGATGATTTCAGAATTATGTAAAGAAGATACTCAAAAATGGAGTGAAACCTTAACAATAGCAAAGCAATCACTAGAAAAAAGGATTGCACTTTGGAATGCAATTAATGATATTATATGTGCAAAAAAACACCACTACAGCATTGTAGGAGATTAACAATCTAATATGCAAATTGTTATATAGAGTATGCTAATGTTTTTCATTAGGTTTTTATTGACTAAATTAGGGGTTCAAAGCAACTACTTATTTATATAAAAAGCTATAAAATCAACTCTAGATGAATACCAAAAGAAACATTTTACCTTACACTTTTAATATGTTTCTTTCTGAAGAAACTAGAGCAAAGACAGAAAAATTAATTCTTAAACTAGCGCTGTTTAGTTTTTTTATTCATTTGGTAATAATCTATTTGATAAAGTTTGATTTTTTAGCGCAACCTTTAAACTCAGAACTACTTACAAACCCTATATCTGCTGTCTACACTCCTTTTTCTTTTATTCTGATATATGAGGTATATTTACTTATATATTACCTTCCAAAGTCTTTCACAACCTACATAACAAAACAATACGAGATAATTACCCTTATAATTATTCGTAAGTTATTTAAAGATTTATCTACCCTTGAGCTTTCTGCAAATTGGTTTGAAATAAAGGGAGATTTACAATTTACCTATGATTTATTGGCATCGTTAATTTTATTTTACTTAATCTTTTTATTTCAAAAACAAGGAAGATTAAAAACAATTAAAGCTACTGGAGAAAACAATGTTATTCAACGGTTTGTTAAGAGAAAAAAGTTAATCGCAATAATTCTGGTGCCTTTATTTTTTTCCATGGCATTGTATACTCTTATTGATTGGTCTGCAGGGCTTTCTATTTCTACTAGCACAATACCCTCTTTTGAAAGCATCAATAATTTATTTTTTGATCAATTTTTTACGGTACTTATTTTAGTGGATGTCGTGCTGCTATTAATATCCTTCTTCTACACAGATCAATTTCATAAAATTATAAGAAACTCTGGTTTTGTTATCTCTACCATACTAATTAGAATGTCCTTTGCCGTGAGTGGCTTAATAAGTACTATTTTGATTGTAGTTGCTGTACTTTTTGGATTGGCAATAATAGCTATACACAATAAGTATGAGAAAAATCCTTTACCAAACACGCTAAACAAACAAAAGGCATCATAAGGGCGTATAGAAGTACACTTGTGTTTAAGAAAATTAGTTCAACTAAAACCAAATACAGTAGTGTTGATGCGTATAATTCTTAGCTTTGATGTACTTTAAAACAAACATCACTTAAAAACAGTACAAAAGATTTAATTAGTACATTGTAAAATCATATCTTAATTATAAAAAATGAAACAAAAATATACGTTCCTAATCTTATTGATTTTTAGCATACTATTCACTCTCAAGATCCAAGCCCAGTATACAGATTTTGAGCATGATGGCCTTACAAGACAGTATATTTATTACGAGCCCGAAAACTTAAACCAGCAAATGCCACTAGTCTTTGTGATGCATGGGTATACCGGTGATGCAAATAGTATCAGAAACTACTCGCAGATGAATGATTTTGCAGACCAATACGGTTTTGCAGTTTGTTACCCTAGGGGCACAGTAGACGGTGGAGGAAATAGATTTTGGAATGTAGGATACGCATTCCACCCAAATGAAACAGTAGACGATGTTGGTTATCTAACTCAACTGGCGCAATACCTGCAACAAAGCAATGGGTTAAACCCAGATTACACTTTTGCAACAGGTATGTCTAACGGCGGTGAGATGTGTTATATGCTTGCATGCCAGGGGTATGATACCTTTAAAGCTGTTGCTCCTGTAGCAGGAATGATTTTACAAGATATTTTAGATGATTGTGATGCTGCTCCCGCAATACCAGTTTTTGAAATTCATGGATCCCAAGATGGGGTAACTCCCCTTGCAGGAGACCCAGATAATAATGATGGATGGGGCTCCTACCCTAGTATTGCAGACACCATTGATTATTTTGTAGAAAAAAACGGCTGTACTACACTAATAGAAGGGTCTGTGCCCAACACCGACACCTCTGATGGTAGTTTTATAGTGAGTGAGAAATATATAAATGGTGTCAATGAAAATGAAGTTTGGTATTATAAAGTTGTAGGAGGTGGCCATGATTGGCCAGGTAGCAGCGGTAATATGGACATTGAGGCTGGAGAACAGGCTTGGTTATTCTTTCAAAATTATATTGACAATAACGTAGTTGTATTAGATTTGGACGCAGCTGTCTCTGTAAATGTTCCAGAAACTAGCTGTGGTGACACGACAATAACGCCATCTGTGAGTCTTACAAATTATGGATTTAATACTATTACAGTAGCCGAAATGACATGGCAAATTAATGATGGTGATATACAAACAATCAACTTTAATGGTACCTTAAGTCAAAACCAAACGCAAACCTTTACACTTGACCCAATTGATTTGACAGGTGGCTCATACGTTTTCAATGCATCACTTATCTCTGTTAATGGCGTTATTGACCAAAATACTCAAAACAATGAAGCAGCAACATCCTTTGACATTGGGGGCAATGAATATATAACTCAGCAAATAACTTTAGAATTATTGACTGATGATTATGCAGAAGAAACTTCTTGGGAGTTTAGAGAAATTGGAGGTGCTGTTTTAGATTCTGGCAGTTATAACCAATCAGATGATAACACAACATTTATAGAAACCT
>JABHYI010000080.1 GCA_018656255.1 Bacteroidota bacterium | reverse complement strand
GTTATAAGTTCTAACTTGAATATTAACGTATCTCCAGGGTTTACTTGTCTTTTAAATTTGGCATTGTCTATTTTCATAAAAAACGTCAGATAGTTTTCTGGATCTGGCACAGTACTTAGCGCTAATATACCACCTGTTTGAGCCATCGCCTCAACAATTAAAACCCCTGGCATAACCGGTGTTCCTGGAAAATGACCAACAAAGAAAGGTTCATTCATGGTCACATTTTTGAGACCAATAACGTGGTTACTACTAAGTTCCATAATTTTATCTACCAATAAAAAAGGAGGACGGTGCGGCAACATTTCCATAATGGCATTGACATCCTTAAGAGGAGTTGCCGTTATATCAATCTTTGGTATGTTATTTCTTTTTTCGTTCTTAATTATTTTCGAAAGTTTTTTAGCAAACTGAGTATTCACATAATGCCCTGGCTTATTTGCAATAACTTTACCACGAATACGGGTGCCTATCAGTGCCAAATCACCAATAACGTCAAGAAGCTTATGTCTTGCCGCTTCATTGGGATGGTGGAGAGTTAGATTATCTAAAATACCATTTGGTTTTACCGAAATAGTATCTTTCCCAAAAGCATGACGTAATTTTTCCATCGTCTTTTCAGATAATTGTTTGTCTACATATACAATGGCATTATTTAAATCACCACCTTTTATAAGACCGTGATCAAGTAGCATTTCTATTTCATGAAGAAAGCTAAAGGTTCTAGAGTCAGAAATTTCAGATTTAAACTCAGAGATATTCTTTATGGAGGCGTTTTGAGTACCTAATACCTTGGTGCCAAAATCAACCATTGTTGTTAATTGGTAGGTGTCTGCAGGTAAAATTGTTATTTCACTTCCAGTTTCTTCATCTATGTAATTGATAATCTCTGTGACAACGTACTCTTCTCTAACAGCATCTTGAGTTACAATACCAGCCTTCTCAATTGCTTCTACAAAAAACTTTGATGAGCCGTCCATAATTGGTGGCTCTGAGGCATTTAATTCTAGAATACAATTGTCTACCTCTAACCCAACAAGAGCAGCTAGTACATGCTCTGATGTTTGAATAGTTACATCGTCTTTTTCAAGATTAGTACCTCGTTGCGTATTTGTTACATAATTAGCATCTGCGACAATACAAGGTTCGCCCTCTAGGTCTATACGCTTAAAAACATATCCTGTATTAGCAGGGGCCGGCTTGAAAGTTAATGTCACATTTTTACCCGTATGAAGACCTACCCCATTGAGGGTCACGTCACTTTTAAGGGTGCATTGATTTGGAAGTATATCACTCATCATTTATTTTTTTTTCTATAGCATTAAAGCGTTTCATTATTTTTGGTAAATTCTTAAAATGCACATAGCTTTTACTAAAATCTCCATAGTTAAATGATGGAGACCCTTGAATTGTTTCGTTGTCTTTAATGTTTTTTCCTACACCACTTTGGGCTTGTATACGAACATTATCACCTATAGTTAAGTGGCCGGCAAACCCAACCTGCCCTCCAATTAAACATTGAGACCCTATCTTGGTAGACCCTGCAATTCCGGTTTGGGCAGCTATCACTGTGTTTTGTCCAATCTCAACATTGTGGGCGATTTGAATTTGATTGTCTAATTTAACACCTCTACGAAGAATGGTAGATCCTAAAGTAGCTCTATCTATAGTAGTTGCAGCTCCTACATCTACATAATCTTCTAAAATAACATTTCCTGTTTGAGGTACTTTAGTAAACTCTCCTTTTTCATTGGGTGTAAACCCAAAACCATCAGCTCCTATAATAGCACCACTGTTAATAACACAATGAGTGCCCACTATGGTTTCTGAATATAACTTTGCTCCAGAAAATAAAACACTATGATCTCCAATTGTAACATTATCACCGATGTATACATTTGGATATATCTTAACATTGTCACCAATTGTTACATTCTCTCCAATATATGCAAAGGCACCAAGGTATATGCTGTCTCCTAAAGAGGCTGTTTTTGAAACAAAAACAGGATCTTCAATACCTGTTTTATTCATTTTGACCTGATTGTAATATTCCAGGAGTTTTGAGAAAGCCTCGTACGCATTATCAACACGTAGTAATGTTGTAGTATATTTTTGCTCTGCAACAAATGTTTTATCTACAATGGTAATAGATGCTTTTGTAGTATATATGTAGGGAGTGTATTTTGGATTTGCCAAAAAAGTTAAACTCCCTGGTAACCCTTCTTCTATTTTAGCAAGTTTAGACACCTCAATAGATGCGTCTCCATCTACTTCTCCCTCTAGAATACCTGCTATTTGACTTGCTGTAAATTTCATGAAGTTTAAAGGGTTTGCTGGGTGTATATCTTTAGCCAAAAAGTATGAAAATCTGATTGGATGCTTGTGTGCTTATTCATAATTACAAAAATAGAAAAAAAGTGCAATTAAAGCGCCTTGGGATAACACAGATAGTGTTTAGTTACTTTTTTAGAAAGCGCCTCGATGTTTAATTGGTCACTAGCCCTTGCTACATCTATCACCTCACCTGTTTTAGTGACTAAATTAATCGTGTCTTTATCCATGCGGTAGGCTTGATTTGAGATAGTATCACTAAAAACAAAATACGATGCCTGGTCCTCAGTTAGGTTATATTGCTGCATTACTTGTTGCTTTTTATCTGAAATTTTATGTGCAGGGAATTCTTTATGCTGAATTTCAATTTTCAATAAGTCTCTATTAAGCAGCATACTAGAGAGTGTTTTTAAAACAAAATCTGTGTGGTATTGCCAAGATTTCATTGCTCCTATAATATCATAATCATCAAGTTTTGAGAACTTTTCTAAAACAGATGTGTTAAAGTCTTCTTGAGTTATTGCTGTTTTCAAAAAATAAGAGAGCGCTTGACTACTCTCTAGAGTCTCTCCTTGATGAGATAACACTTTAGCACGTTTCAATAAACGCATCAATAACTGTTCTGCAACCAAACCTGTTTTATGCAAGTATACTTGCCAGTACATTAACCTTCTGGCTATAATAAATTTTTCTACAGAGTAAATTCCTTTTTCCTCTACCACTAACCTATCCTCTTTTACATGCAGCATTGCTATAAGGCGTTCACTATTTATAGATCCTTCACTCACGCCAGTATAAAAACTATCACGACGTAAGTAATCCAGGCGGTCCATGTCTAGCTGGCTAGATATTAACTGATGCAGAAATTTGCGGTGGTATTGATTTTTAAAAATAGTAATCGCTAGAGTTAATCTATCATCAAATAGGGTATTGAGTTCTTCCATGAAGAGTAAGGAAATTTCTTCATGAGAGATGTTTTCTACAATGCTATGCTCCATAGCATGAGAGAAGGGTCCATGACCTATATCATGTAATAAAATGGCAATAAGTAAGGCTTCTTGTTCCTGGTCAGATATCGCAATTCCCTTAGATCGTAAAACTTGAACCGCTTTTTGCATTAAAAACATGGCACCTAAAGCGTGATGAAAACGAGTATGATGCGCGCCAGGGTATACAAGGTAAGACATACCCATTTGTGATATCCTGCGAAGGCGCTGAAAATAGGGATGTTCAATTAAATCAAAAATTAGGGCGCTTGGTATGGTAATAAAACCATAGATAGGATCGTTTACTATTTTAAGATTGTTACTCAAGTTCAATGGCTTGTTATTCAATAAGGTTAAATATAGCAGCAAAATTAAGCAATCAAAAACGTAAAGCTGTGCAATGCTGTTAAAACTTCGGGATAAAATAACATTTGAGAAACATACATTATTAAGAATTAACGCTACGTTTGTAGTAAATACCATAACAAAATGAGCAACATAAAAGTACTTTGGGTAGACGATGAAATTGATTTACTGAAACCACACATCATGTTTCTAGAAAAGAGAAACTACCATGTAACAAAAGCTCAAAGCGGGACAGAAGCAATTGAGGAGATAAAAAACACTTCTTTTGATATTGTTTTTCTTGATGAAAACATGCCCGGTCTTACAGGACTAGAGACTCTTGCAGAAATAAAAGAAATGAATGCCTCTCTTCCCGTGGTAATGATTACCAAAAGTGAGGAAGAATATATTATGGAGGAAGCCATAGGTTCTAAAATTGCAGATTATTT
>JABHYI010000031.1 GCA_018656255.1 Bacteroidota bacterium | reverse complement strand
TGTAGCTACAAACTCATCCACGACTGCTTTGGTATTATTACCTCCAATACCTAAGGCCAAAGGCAATCTCCCTGCATTTGCACTAACTATAGTATCTATAACCAACTGTTTTTCTTCCCTGGAGAGCACAGCGCTCTCTGCGGTAGTACCCAAAACTACCAAGTAATTAACTCCATTATCTATCTGAAAATTTACAATACAAGTTAGACTAGCAGTATCTACTATACCTTGCTTTGTAAATGGAGTTATTAGTGCTACTCCTGTTCCAATTAGTTCTTTCATGTTTCTATTTTTCCTAGAATTTTAAAATATTTTGTAAGCTCTGTAATTATTGCCTGGGTATTGTCTGGATCTACCGATAGAATTAAATCAAAATATCGAGGATCTACCCCTTTAAAACCCACTTTAAATTTAGCTTTACTTTTTACAACGATGGTTTCTAAAGGTAAATGCTTTTTATTTGACATATAAATTAACACATCTATATCCAAGCTAACAAATTCTTTTGCAGAGGCTCCGGTTAGGGCACCTTTAAATGAAACATCTTTTTGAGAAAACTGATTTCTCAGTAAAGACGGTGTGTTTTTTTTAAATGTTACAAAAGAAAAAAACTGTGTTTTTGTCTCTGAGACCATTAGTGAGCTTGAAATTTTATAATAGGGAGAAAGCTCGTTTACAACATCTCCATCATACAAAAAAGCCAAGGTATGCATTTTAGCGTTTAACCTAGAAACATCTCTTTGTGCCAGCGCTGCAGTAATTGCTTTTTGATAATATCGCTGCTTTATTGCTTTAAACATATCTCCTAAAAATAGTATTCAAAAATACAGATTTTTACTGCATTTGTATGAACTATTAAATCATTTCTAAAAATTGATCCTCACTAATAATTGTAACCCCCAGGGCTTCTGCTTTGGCTTGTTTGCTAGGGCCCATATTATCTCCAGCAACCACATATGTTGTTTTGCTTGAAATACTGCTAGAGACTTTACCTCCGTTATCTTCAATGCTTTTTTTAAGTTCTGTTCTAGAAATTTTAGTAAAAACACCTGAAACAACAAAAGTGTTTCCGCTTAAAATAGATGTTTGACCTGCTAATGTTTCGGCAGAGACAGCTAGTTGTAGATTATGACTTTTCAACCTTACTATTATTTCACGGTTTTTCTCACCAGAGGTGTTTATTGGTGAAAATAAATCTGCAGCATCCTCTAATGCAAAAAAGTCAATGACACTCTGCGCAATACGATCACCTATTTCATCTACCTCAACAAGCTCCTGAAAACTAGCAGCCATTAAAGCATCTATAGATTTAAAATGTTTGGCTAATTTTTTGGCAACGGTTTCACCAACATAGCGTATCCCTATAGCAAATAGCACCCGCTCAAAAGCAATATTCTTTGAACTTGCAACACCAGCAACCAAATTCTCTGCACTTTTTTGAGCCATACGCTCTAAGGGCAATACATCTTCTATGGTAAGGTCATACAAATCTGCATAGGTTTGTATCACACCTGCATTTACCAGCAAGGCAACGGTTTCTCCACCAAGGCCTTCAATATCCATTGCTTTACGAGAAATAAAATGCTGTATTCTACCAATAATTTGAGGCGGGCAACCCTGTTCATTAGGGCAGTAATGTTTTGCATCACCCTGAGTTCTAGAAAGCAGCGTATCACACTGTGGACACTTGTCTGTATAAATAGTTGCAATAGAGGCCTCATTTCTTAAAGCTAGATCTACACCTACAATTTTTGGGATAATCTCCCCTCCCTTTTCTACATATACGGTATCCCCTTCTCTAATATCTAGCAGCGCTATTTGATCTGCGTTATGAAGAGAGGCACGTTTTACTGTAGTTCCTGCAAGGGCAACAGGAGTTAGGTTTGCAACGGGAGTTATTGCACCCGTGCGCCCTACTTGGTAAGTTATTTTCTCTAGCTTAGTTGATACCTGTTGCGCCTTAAACTTATAAGCCATAGCCCAACGAGGTGCTTTTGCCGTAAAGCCAAGCTCCTCTTGTTGTTGGAGGTTATTTACTTTTATAACAACACCATCTGTTTCATAAGGCAAATCACTGCGATGCTCATCCCAATAATTCACAAAATCTATAACAGCGTCAATACTAGTAACTAGTTTTGCGATTTTAGGGACTTTAAATCCCCATGCTGCGGCTTTTTCTAGTCCTTGCATTTGAGTAGTAACGGGTAAGTTCTCACCCACCAAACTATACAACAAACACTCCAAAGGTCTTTTGGCAACAAGGGTACTATCTTGAAGTTTCAAGCTTCCAGAAGCCGTATTTCTTGGATTTCTGAAAGGGTCTTCTCCTGCAGCAACTCTCGCCTGATTCATTTTATTAAAACCATCGAAGGGCAAAACTATTTCACCTCTTATCTCAAAATTGTCAGGGAAATCCCCCTTTAATTGTAGGGGTACAGATTTTATAGTTTTAATATTTGTAGTCACATCATCTCCTTGATGCCCATCACCTCTGGTAACAGCTCTTAGCAGATTTCCGTTAAGGTAGGTAAGACTTATAGATGCGCCATCATACTTTAACTCACAGGTATAACTCACGGGCCCATCTACTTGTTTTTTAATACGGGTTTCCCAATTTTGAAGATCCTCTTTAGAATAACTATTATCTAAAGAATACATTCTAAAATTATGCTTCAAGGTTTCAAAATTCTTGGTAACAGCTCCCCCAACTCGCAGACTTGGAGAAGTAGGGTCATAAAACTCTGGGTGGGCTTCTTCAAGAGCCTGCAGCTCTTTAAGTTTCATGTCAAAATCATAATCGCTAATTGTTGGGCTATCTAACACATAATAGCTATGATTGTGCTTGTGAAGAAGGTTTCTTAATGCAGTAATTTGCTTTTGAGCATTCATGTAACAAAGATAAAATTGATCCTTTAAAAGTACTAGAAATTACACAAAAAAACTCCTTTTTAAGGAGCTTTTGATTTTAATGTAACGCTTATTTTTTATGGTTACTACAAGCATTACCAAACAGCTTTGTCAGGGGCCTTAAAACCATCCATTTTACAAAGCAACCCTTCTACCGTTGTATCTACTAGTACTAGATCTAGATTGTGCTGTTTTACAAACCCAAGAACTACCATTTTTTGCAAAGAGGCGAGTAGCTCATCATAAAAACCATTTATATTCAAAAGGCCAATTGGTTTTTTATGTTGCCCTAACTGCAGTGCTGTTGCAATTTCAAAAAGCTCTTCTAGGGTACCAAAACCACCAGGCAGGGTTATAAAACCATCACTTACCTCTAGCATTTTAAGCTTTCGGTCATTCATGTTTTTGGTGGTAATTAACTCAAAGAGCTGAGTATGGACTACTTCTTTCTTTTTTAAAAATGCTGGAATAATACCAATTACACGGCCTCCACCATCGATAACTCTTTGAGCAATGGCGCCCATAATACCAATTTTAGCACCTCCGTACACTAAATGGTTATTTCGCTCTAAAAGCGCATCGGCCAGCGCAATAGCTGCTTTTGTAATTAAAGGGTCATTACCATCACTACTTCCACAAAACACACAAATACTTTTCATAATTTTTGACATTTTATCATTCTAGGCACCTCTCTAAAGTCTTTCTTAATTTCAATATTAGCAAAACCAATATCTTTTAACAAGACATCCATCTCCTTAGATAGATATTCATTAATCTCAAAATAAAGCCAGCCTCTTGTTTGTAAAGACACCATAGCTAACTGGGCAATTTTTCTGTAAAATAACAACGGGTCCTCGTTGGGTACAAACAATGCGACGCCGGGTTCATAGTCTAACACATTAGCTTTCATTGCTTTTTTCTCTAATTGGCGCACGTAAGGTGGGTTAGAAACCATTACATCATACTTGTTTTTCAAGGCTGTAGTTTCTAAAATATCTTTTTTAAAAAAAGAAACCAACACTTGATTTTTGACTGCATTATCTTGAGCTACCTCTAGCGTTTTTTCTGAAATATCTAAACCTGAAACTCTTGCTGTTGGAATATTTTTGGCTAAAGAAATAGCAATACAACCACTACCTGTACCAATATCTAAAATTTCCAACACACGATCTTTATCATGAAGGTTTGATAGAACCCAATCCACCAATTCTTCGGTTTCTGGCCTAGGGATAAGAGTATTCTTATTTACCTTAAAAGTAAGCCCATAAAACTCGGTGGTTCCAAGTATGTATTGAATGGGTTCCTGGGTTTTTAATCTTAATAAGACCTTCTCAAATCTTGCTATATTAGTTTCAGACACCACAGTGTCTTGACTCATAGAAACTTCAAAGCGAGAATACTGCAGGAAAAAATCACAAAGCATAAAGAAAAAACAATGTACTTCTTCCTTGTCATAGACTCCTTGAAGTGCCGTAGTGAAATTTATTTTTAGTTGAGATAGTTTCAAGAAATTTAGAGTTTTTTAAGCATTTGGACAGGACAGGAAAAATGCCCTGTATCTCCTAATGGGCCATCCAAATACTGGAAGCCAGATTTTTTATATAAATTTTGCGCGGCAGTCATGTAAGTCATGGTCTCTATATAACAGCTCTCAAAAGAGAAAGAGACTGCTGCTTCCAAACAGTGACGCATCATAATCTTTCCAAGACCTCTGCCCCTTGCGGTTTCTAAAAAATACATTTTTTGAAGCTCACAAATATTCCCATCATAGTTTTCTAGGGCAGCTATCCCAGCGCCCCCTATGATAGTTCCATTTTCTTCTACCACAAAATAAACACTGCGATCACCTTGATAGGTTTCAAACATACAATCTAAGGCTTTATCTGCATAGGCAGTTCCAATTTTTGGGACTCCAAGATCTACAAGGACCTTTCTAATCACCTCTGCAAGGTGCGTATTATCCTCTTTTTTAATAGCTCTAATAATAGGTTCACTCATCTATAAAAATCATTGTATTTTTACAGCGTGAAGATACATCAAAAATACATGAGCCGCTGTATTGAACTGGCCAAAAATGGCCTAGGAACTACCTACCCAAACCCATTGGTGGGCAGTGTTTTGGTATACAACAATCTTATTATTGGAGAAGGATGGCACCATAAGGCAGGCAAGGCTCACGCGGAGGTTCATGCAATTACAAATTCAAAAACAAACACAAATGCTTTAAAAATAGT
>JABHYI010000049.1 GCA_018656255.1 Bacteroidota bacterium | reverse complement strand
TTCTAAAGAAATCTTCACCGTACTGCTCTCCAAACTGTATGTTTTTATTTGAGTAAGCATGCACAGAAAAACCAGGTGTGATTGTGAACATACCAGCTTTAAAGCGGTAATGAACCCCTAGATACATGTCGCTAAAATCATACTGCGTATCGTTGTTTGCTCTTCCTTGATTAAAGGTTGGTGTTGGCTCAAAAAACGCTCCGTCTTCTAAAAACTGGAAAATATTTGAGTTAAAATCTTGCCTGCTAACAATACTTCCAAGGGTTAGGTTTATATTACTTTTATTGTTTATAATATTGTAATAATCTAGCTTGGCGTCCAGCTGGTTTGATTTGATACGCCTGTCTTGATTTAGATTGTAGTTGTTTAATCCTTGGTTGAGCCCTAGAGCTCTAGCTGTGCTATCATAAGCGTCTTGCTCTTCTGGGGCTAGATCATTATTTAGGGGGTCATTACCCAGTAATACATTGTAAAAAGGGTCTTCGTCCTTGTTTAAATATTGAGCTTCTAGTGCAAAAATATTATTCTCATTAAGAGTGTAATAATACTTTAAACTCTGGGTAATGCTGTATGGGTTTACTTGGTCTACTTGCTGTGTTGGTCCAACAACAGAAGACACCTCTGTTTGTGTTTGCTCATCTTTAGAGATACGTCCTAAAACGTCATACTCTAATTGGTTTTCAAAATTTGGTTGAAATGATGCGCTTAGTTTTAAAAGTCCTTGGTCAGAGCGTTGCGTGCTGGTTTGTTGTGTGGTCTCATCAGGGATTCCTAGATCGCTGTCAGTATATTGTACAAAACTAATCTCTCTTGAGGTAACGCGGTTGCTGTTTAAAATTGCAAACCCAGTTATATCTAGCGCTTGGCTAGGAGAGTAACTAAAGTTGGTGGCTCCTAATTGATTTTTTACCTCTAGTGCATCCTTCTGGTTTGTTAAAAAGTTTAAGGAGTTGTCTCCCAAATTGATACTTGTTCCACTAGTATTGCTTGGGGCTCTAAAGCCTCCTCCAAAGCCTCTGATATCCCTTCTAGACAATGCTGTTTCTCCTGTATTGTTGAGATCACCAATAAAATTAAGACTAAACTTTGGGCTGTAATAAAAGAGTTTAGGTTGTGCAAGATAAAGCGGCTCATCTTCGCTAACTCCTCCACCTGCGGTTACCGTACCAAACCAAAAATTTTCTTTTCCTTCTTTTAATTTGATGTTAATTGCTACGTTGTCTTGATTATTGGTTACGCCACTTAACTGTCCAACTTCAGAGTAATTACGTAGTACTTGTATTTTGTCTACGGCTTTAGATGGGATGTTTTTGGAGGCTAACTTGGTGTCTCCATCAAAAAAATCTTTCCCATTAACCATTAATTTATTAACAACTTTTCCTTCTACTTCTATTTGTCCGTCTTCGTTTATTTCTACCCCAGGCAAGTTTTTTAGAACATCTTCTAGTTTTCTTTCAGATCCATTTGTGAAGGAATCTGCATTGTATATTAGCGTATCTCCTCTTACTGTAACAGGCATTTCATAGCTAAGCTCAATGGCGTCTAGGTTGTTATCTAGACTCAGGTTAAAATCTTTTATGATGTCTTGTTCTTTGGTAGAAATTTCCTGCTCAAAAGTTTTCATCCCTATGTAACTCACCTGCATGTTATAGGTTTGGTTTTTAGACAATGAAAGCATGAATTTTCCATCTTCAGTAGTGACAGAAAAAGACTCAAGAGCGCTACTTTGTTTGTTAATGGCAATAACATTTGCAAGCTCTAGTGGGCTTCCTAAACTATCACGAACCACGCCTTGAAGTTTTACTTGTGAAAGGCAAATACTTGATGCCAATAATAGCGCTAGGGTGAAATATATTCTCATACGTTGTTACAAAAAAGGTTAGTGTGTAGTTTTTATGATTCTTAGAGTCCTCTGGATCTTCCTCCGCTTCCACGGCCTCTATTGTCTCTCATTTCCTGCATTTTGCCGGTAATGATTTCATTGTACTCTTTTTTAGTAACCACCTCTCCTTTGGTAGGACGTTTGATTTCAATTTTTTCTTCAGGATTCATAACAATTTTACTGCAAAGCATGGTTGTGTTTCCGGCGCTAAGTTCTAAGATTAATCCAGGTAAGCCCCAGTATTCAGTTGGGCCTTGACTTACAGGTATCATTGGAGAGTACCATGCAATAACTTCAACCATCTCCTCTTTTTCTTCTATTTCCGCTTTAGCAACAACCTCTTTAGCAACAACCGCTTCAGTATCGAGTGCTTTACTAGCCACGTTAATTGAGTCTTTTTTCTTTTCCTCTTTTTTCTTTTCTCTATCACGTCTATTTGTGGAGGTGAAATTTAATTCAGATGAGGGTCTTGTCATTGTGGCTTTGTAACAGGTGTATTGCCCAATTTTTTTGGTTTCTGAGCCCATTTTCCAGGCATATGGAGTCATCTGTTCTGTGATTAAAAACTGTTTTCCGAAAAACTCCTGATCTTGAAGAAATATTTTTTCTTTTATGTTTTTGTATTGTAGTCCTGCAGAGAAGCTGCTCCCCCACATACTTGGTGCTCTTCCTCCGGGGCCTCCTTCTAGTTTTTCATCTTCTTTAAAGATAGACTCTTCTTTATTAAAGGTAAGGATATATGTTTTTTCGAGCCATGGTTTCATTCTGGCCTCCATTTGTTTTTTTTGTGCTTCACTCATTTTTCCGCCTCTATCCCAACGGCTCATGTCCATGGTGGTTTTAGAAAAATAATAGGCTTGGCCTTGGAAGTCTTGTGCCTTGATATTGGTGCCAAATAAAAGTGTAAAAAGTAATAAAATAACTTTATTAGAAAATGAAAACATAATTATAATTGATTGGTTATAGACAAACTTAACAATAGAGAGCTTACTACCTCCTTGTTTTGCATAAGATTAACATTACAGATCAAAAAACATTTAGTAAATTTTTACAAGCTTTTTTTTAGGTAGTACATTATTCAAAAAGGCTCTTTGACTTTTAATGCTCAATGTAATAACGAACCACATTAAATTTTGTAACAGCAATACCTATGTTATTTTCATCTAATGAAAAAAAACTAAGAGAATAAAATGTTTCTCGACTTTGACTTCGTTGACTAGCAATAGCTTAACCAGGTATTGATTTTTTTTGGCATCATTCTAGACAACAAACAATCCAAAAAGACCTGGTTTTTAAAAAACAAAAAAGCCTCTAGATTTAACTAGAAGCTTTTTATTGTGTTGTCCCACTAGGACTCGAACCTAGAATGACGATACCAAAAACCGGAGTGTTACCATTACACCATGGGACATTACCAAGAGTATAGACCTTCGTCTTATAAAGCATTAAAATTCATTGATGCTTTAGAGGATGCAAATTTAAAACAAATTGTATACCCTACAAGCAATTTTTGTAAAAAAATATTCTTGTATTATTTTAGCCATAAAATAAGTCTTCTAGGTGTTACGTTAACTATGATAATGTACCATCAGTGTTTAAAAAAAACGAGAAATAGTAGTACATTCGCTACAACCAAAAAAGTATAATTGTATGGGGTCTTTTACATTCAAAAAATGGAATACAATCTTAGGCTGGTTTGTCTTTTCAATAGCCCTAGTGACCTACTGGAGCACAGTAGAACCTACTGCTAGTTTCTGGGATGCCGGAGAGTATATTACCACTGCAAGTAACCTTGAAGTAGGACATCCTCCAGGAGCTCCATTATATCAATTAATGGGAGCTTTCTTCTCAATTTTTGCGATGGAGGCAACAAATATTGCCTTGACTATTAATTTAATGTCGGTCTTTGCCAGTGCTTTTACCATCTTATTTATGTTTTGGTCTGTAACTATTTTACTGTCCAATTTGGTGAAAAAAAATGACACCTTTACTAAAAACAATCAAATAGCCATTTTAGGTAGCGCTGTAGTTGCCTCATTAACTTTTGCATTTACTGACAGTTTTTGGTACAGTGCAGTAGAGGCAGAGGTGTATGCAATGGCGGCTTTTATAATGTCTGTGCTATTTTATGCTGGTCTTCGCTGGGAGGGAGAAATGTTTACCCCCAGAGGTGATAAATGGGTGGTGTTAATTGCCTTTGTTATTGGACTTTCTTTTGGGGTTCACTTTATGGGATTACTAACTATTCCTGCCATTGGATTTTTATATTTCTTTAAAAACTATAACAAAGTAACAGTAAAAAATTTCTTGATTGCCAATGTGGTCACCGTTGCCATACTGTTATTTATTTTCAAACTATTACTACCCATGACCTTGCGCTTTTTTAGTGCTGCCGAAATTTTCTTTGTCAATCAAATAAACATGCCATTTAATTCTGGAACCATAATAGCTGGGCTTTTGTTTTTGGCAGTATTTTATTTTGGTTTGCGCTACACAAGAAGCAAAAGTTTTGTGAAACTCAACACACTTCTACTTTGTGTGCTGTTTATCTTTATTGGTTTTTCTAGTTGGCTTATGTTGCCAATAAGGGCCAATGCAGGTACTGTTATCAATGAAAACAACCCAAACAACGCCCGAGAGTTGTTAGCCTATTACAACCGTGAACAATATCCAGAAACACACTTGTTTTATGGACCACTTTTTACAGAGGCTTATGTAGGGCTAGATAAAGACAATCCATTTTTGGATGATAAGCCTAAATATGAAAAAGATCTTAATGCAAAAAAATATGTTATTGTAAATGACATTCAAAATGCAAAACAAAACTTTGAAGATAATCAAAAGGCATTCTTGCCAAGAATGTGGAGTTTGGAGCACAACGCCAATTACATGGAGATTACTGGCGCTGTAGATTTTGAAATTAAAAATGAATACCGCTCAGAGCAGTTGCTTGTAGATGAGGTAGCAAAGTTTAGGCAGGCCTATGATAAAGGCCTTGTAGATAGTGAAGATTATGACAAATTCTTAAAGAATTTTGGAGATTATCTAGACATAGAAAAACCTGGGTTTATAACCAACATGCGCTTTATGTTTGAGTATCAGTTTGGATATATGTACTGGCGTTATTTTATGTGGAATTTTGCTGGCAGACAAGATGATATTCAAGGAAGGTATGATAAGTTGCACGGAAACTGGATTAGTGGTATTCCATTTGTGGATCAAATGCTAATAGGACCTCAAAATAATATCCCTACAGACGCACTAGAAAATAAAGCTAGAAACACCTATTATTTTATACCGCTGCTCATAGGGCTTTTAGGAATCTTATTTTTGGCCAAGTATGACAAGAAAACCTTTTGGGTGCTGTTGGTGTTTTTCCTCTTTACAGGTCTGGCTTTAAAAGTATATTTAAATGAGAGACCCTTCGAGCCTAGAGAGCGAGATTATGCCCTTGTTGGTAGTTTTTATGTCTTTGCCATATGGATTGGATATGGAGTGTATGCGCTGTATGAAATCTTAAAAGAGTACATAAACCCTAAGGTAGCACTTCCCATTGTTTTGAGTGCAACTATGCTAGGGGCTCCAGTGCTAATGGTGTCTCAAAACTGGGATGATCATGACCGTTCAAACAGATATACAGCCCAATCTATGGCGCGCATGTACCTGGATAGTATAGAACAAAATGGTATTATTTTTACCATCGGAGACAATGATACCTTTGCCCTTTGGTACCTTCAAAACATTGAAGGATATAGGCGTGATGTGCGTGTAGTAAACACCGCTTTGTTTGCTACAGATTGGTACATAGATGACATGAAAAAGAAGGCCTTTGATAGTGATCCCATCCCTTCTCAACTCACTCACAAGGATTATAAATACGGCTCAAGAGATTATATTATTTTCAATGAAATTGACACAGATAGTATAAATATTAATGTATGGATGGATTGGATAGCCTCTGATGATCCTAGAACAATGTATCAAATACCAAGTAGTGGGCAAGTAGTTAACACCTTTCCAACAAAAACTTTTAGACTTCCTGTAGATAAGCAGGCTGTTCTTAAAAGCGGTGTTGTTGCCTTAAAAGACCAGGCCAAGATAGTACCCTATATAGATGTTACTATAAAGGACGAAGTTATTTATAAAAACAGACTTTTAATGCTGGATATTATTGCCAATAATAATTGGCAGCGCCCTATCTATTTTAGTGGTGGAAGCTTTGGAGATGATGATTATCTTTGGATGAAAGATTACCTGCAAATGGATGGAGTGGTATATAAATTAGTACCAATTAAAACACCAGTAGATAAGGATAATCCTTTTGATATGGGGCGTGTAGATGCAGACAAATCATATGAAATTGTCAAAAATTGGGACTGGGGTAATAGCGGAGATCCAGCTGTTTATCACGATATAGAAACCCGCAGAAATGGATTAACCTATAGAAGTAACCTAGCCCGTATTGCAGAGGCGCTGTTAAAAGAAAATAAACTAGACAAAGCTCGTGAGATACTAGATTTGGCTATGGAGAAAATGCCGGTTGATACCTTTGCATTCTATTCTTTGCTAGAGCCTTACATGCAAATGTATTACAGAGTAAACCAGCCAGAAAAAGCCCGTGATATTTATGCGCAGTTAGCGGTGGTATATCAAGAAAAACTACTCTATTTCAGTAGTTTTAAGACCAATGAGCAGATAGATATGCGTAGAGAAATCTATACAGATATGGAGCGCTACAGAGCTGTTGTTACTGTATTGTTGGCTGAAGACACAAAACAATATGCTCTTGCAGAGGCTATAAAATTTAATGAGTACATAAAGTTGTTTCCCTACCTTTATAATCCAGATGAGGGTATAGAATTAGAAGATCAATCTGCCTCAAACTCAGATACAGAAATACCCGCAGAGGCTTCATTACAAGAATTATTACAAAGCCAAGTTAACTAACTGTATTTCAGAAAACCTAACACATGATACAAACACCCAAATTTGTGACTCGGTTATTCCCGAAACAAATTTGGGAATACTCAAAGGCTAATAATGCTATTTACCTCACTTTTGATGATGGTCCAATTCCACAGGTGAGCCCATGGGTGCTAGACCAATTAAATGCGCATAATGCAAAAGCTACTTTTTTTTGTATTGGGGATAATGTAACTAAATATCCTGCAATTTTCAATAAAGTAATTGCCGCTTCTCATGGTATTGGCAATCATACCTTTAGTCATTACAATGGTTGGAAAACATCTGTTAAAAACTACACAAAAGATATTGAAAAATGTGCAGCAGTTCTGGAGAGTCATCTGCCAGGTTTTGTGCCGCTTTTTAGACCTCCTTATGGCAGGATTACTCCCAAACAAGCCAGGATTCTGCAAGCTCAAGGCTACAGCATTGTAATGTGGAGTGTTTTAAGTAAAGATTATGATCACAACATCTCTAGGCAGCAGTGTTTAAAAAATGTAATAACACACATAAAACCAGGCAGTATTGTTGTCTTTCATGATAGTTTGAAGGCTTTTAAAAACCTTCAATACGTTTTGCCAAAAGTGCTGGCACACTGCACTAAAATGGGATGGCAGTGTAAGGCGCTGCCCGTGTCAAAATAACACAAGTATTAAAGTTAAAATGTAACTGTAAGGATGTTATACGTATTCTTGCACCAAACCAATTAGGGTATTGGCATCTTGTTCTCCGCTTTGTCTCCATTTCATCTCACCTTGCTTATATATCATAAGTGTTGGCAAGCCTTTTACGCGGAGGGCTTCTGCAAGTTCACTGTTTTTCTCTACATCTATTTTAATCACCCGGGCTTTATCACCAAGGGCTGCCGCTACATCTCTAAGTACGGGATGCATCGATTTACAAGCCTCATCCCACTCGGTATAAAAGTCGAGCAAGACAGGAATGTTTGTTTCAATAATTTCTCCAAATTTTGACATGAGGTTTCTCTTTTTGGGACTAATTGTATTACAAATATAACATTTATACCCAAACAACAAGTATTACGCGGTTTTGCTCTTCTTTTTAAGGGTAATTACAGTGACCTCAGGCCAAATACCAACACGTCCTGGATAGCCTAAATACCCAAAGCCACGATTCACATTTATGTAACGTCCAAACTCCTTGTAAATCCCTGCCCAATTTTGGTATCGGTACTTTACGGGACTCCATTTAAACCATCCTGGTATTTCAATTCCAAATTGCATGCCATGGGTATGGCCACTTAGGGTTAGTTGTATGTTTTTTGGATGCTCTTTTACCCTAGATTGCCAGTGTGATGGGTCATGACTCATTAAAATTGTGAAATCTTGGGCGCTAACATCTGCACAGGCCTTCTCTAAATCACCAGCTTTTTTAAAACCTCCTTCTCCCCAGTTTTCTACTCCCACAAGTTTTATAGCCTGTTGGTTTTTTTGGATGGTTCTACTTTCATTTAATAGTACATCCCAGCCCATGTCTTTTTGTAGGGCTATTAGTGCCTGTAGATTTTCCTGTTTTTTTTCTGCAGACTCCCAAGACACATAATCTCCATAGTCATGATTGCCTAAAACTGAGTACACTCCATCTGTTGCTTTTAATGTGGCAAAGGTATCTTTCCAGGCATCCATTTCCTGGGCAACATTGTTTACTAAATCTCCAGTAAATAAAATAAGATCGCTTTGTTGTTTGTTTACCAAATCTACAGCATACTTGACCTTTTCTGGATTATCAAAACTCCCGCTGTGTATATCACTGATTTGAGTAAGGGTATATCCGTCAAAGCTGCTAGGTAAATCATCAAATTCTAGGGTGTATTGTAAAACCTTGTAGTTGTATTTTCCTTTAATCATGCCGTATAATAGAGCAGCAAAAGGTATGGCAGCAACCCCAAGGGCTACTGTGCTAACAAATTTACGCCGTGAGGGCATAAAAGAAGCCTCACTGCCTCCTCCAATTTTATAGAAAACCCCAACAAATACCCTAATAACATCTTCACCAAACATAGCAATAACCGCAATAATCTTAGGGACAAATAAAGCTAAGAAAAGCCCATAGATGTACATCATTTTTGGATTTGTTCTAGCATCGGGGGAGGTGATGGCATATATAAAAAACACCAATATAGCTACCGAGCTTAACACATAAACCCCGTGTATAAAGTGGTTTTTACTTATCGTTTTTATGGCCTGAAAGGCATAAATATCTATAAGTATGTAAAAAACAATAGGAATAATCCAACGTAGCATAGTCTTGGTTTTCTTTGTGGTTAAAGATAATTACATTTTTTAGCTCTTGTGTGAATATGGTCTTAAAATTGCTTGTTTGTGTGTCTTTGAAATTATAATGATTGTTGTATCTTTTGGTCTTTAAAAAAGGAACATGAAGAATATTATTTTTGCACTATTTGTGACATTTGTACTAGCGAGTTGTTCACATACAAAAATCAACCCTGCCTCCACACAAAATATTCCTTTAACAAGTTATGTAAATCCCTTTATAGGAACCGGTGGCCACGGGCACACCTACCCGGGCGCAACCACGGCTTTTGGAATGGTTCAATTAAGCCCAGATACCCGTTTAGACGGTTGGGACGGCTGTAGTGGTTATCATTACAGTGATGATTATATATACGGCTTTAGCCACACCCACCTCAGTGGAACGGGCGTTAGTGACTACGGCGATGTGTTGTTAATGCCAACTAATGCCATTAATTTCAATAATGGGGCTAATGGCCAAAAAGGCTATGGCTCTTCCTTTTCTCACCAAAAAGAAGAAGCTTCTCCGGGGTATTATAAAGTGCATTTAGAAGATACTAATATTGATGTTGAGTTAACTACAACAACCAGAGCAGCGATGCATTTATACACCTATCCAAGCTCAGAGAATCAGGTGTTAATCTTAGATTTATTACATCGTGATAAAGTATTAGATGCTTCTATTGAAATTATTTCAGACACAGAAATTCAAGGGTTTAGATTTTCAGAGGCATGGGCAACAGACCAACGTTTGTTTTTTAGTATAAAAACATCTCATCCATTTAAAGATATGTTGCAATCCCCTCCCAAAAATGGAATGCCAGGGGCTAGAAAATGCGCTCTAGAGTTTGTCAACCCAAACAATGAACCTGTGTATATTTCAGTAGGTATTTCTGCGGTAGATCAGTCAGGTGCCAAACAAAATAGAGAAGTAGAAATTGGCTCTAAAACTTTTGAAACCCTCAAAAAACAGGCGGCACAATCTTGGGAGCAACAGTTAGAGAAAATTGTTGTTGAAGACGCAAATAAAGACAACCTTTCCACTTTTTATACGGCCCTTTATCACACCATGATTGCCCCTAATATATACCAAGATGTAGATGGTCGTTACAGAGGAATGGATTTAGAAATACACCAAACAAAAGACTTTGACTACTACACTGTTTTCTCTCTCTGGGATACCTACAGAGCAGCCCATCCTTTGTATACTATTATAGAGCATGAGCGCACCAATGATTTTATAAACACCTTTTTAGCAAAATATGACGAAGGTGGTATCATGCCAATTTGGGATTTGAGCGCCAATTATACGGGGTGTATGATTGGGTATCACGCAGTACCAGTCATTGCAGATGCCTACCTTAAGGGGATTTCTGGGTATGACAGTAAAAAAGCCCTGGAGGCCATGACCCATAGTGCTATGCAAGACAAGCTAGGTTTAGCTTCTTACAAAGATGTAGGTTTTGTTCCTGTTGAAATGGAAAGCGAAAGTGTTTCTAAAACCCTTGAATATGCATATGATGACTGGACCATTGCTCAAATGGCAAAAAAAATGGGTAATACCCAGGTGTTTAAACAATTTACTGAGCGAGCACAGTATTATAAAAACATGTACAATCCAAGCACAGGTTTTATGCAGGGAAGGTTTAATAATACTTGGTTTGGTCCTTTCGATCCTTATGAGGTGAACTTTAATTACACAGAGGCCAACGCATGGCAATACAGCTTGTATGCACCACAAGATATTTCTGGCTTGATGCAATTAATGGGTGGTAAAAAGCAATTAGCACAACATTTAGATAATTTGTTTACCGCAAAACAAGAAACCT
>JABHYI010000196.1 GCA_018656255.1 Bacteroidota bacterium | reverse complement strand
AGTTAGCCAATGAAAATAATGACATTATAGGTATTACTCCTGCCATGCCAACGGGAAGCTCTTTAAAATATATGATGGATGCCTTTCCTGAACGTGCTTTTGATGTTGGCATTGCAGAACAGCATGCCGTTACTTTATCTGCAGGGCTTGCCAGCCAAGGATTACATGTGTTTTGTAATGTCTATTCAACATTTTTACAACGAGCCTATGACCAGGTTATACATGATGTGTGCCTACAAAAACTACCTGTTATATTTTGCTTAGACCGAGCTGGCATCGTTGGAGAGGATGGTGCAACCCATCATGGTATTTTTGACATGGCATTTTTAAGATGTATTCCAAATATTATCATTGCTGCACCCAGCAATGCTATTGCACTTCGTAACATTTTATACACCGCACAACTGGGTCTAGACTTGCCAATAGCCATAAGGTACCCAAGAGGACGCGGCAATATATTAGATTGGAAACAGCCCTTTAAAAAAACAACTATTGGCAAAGCAGAAGAACTAAAAAAGGGTACTACCATTGCTCTTTTGTGCATTGGCAGTATGGTGCAAAATGCACGAGAGGCTCTTGGTTTGCTTGACTTAGAGGCGCAAAAAAATCAAGTAGGAATATATGATATGTGTTTTGTAAAACCGCTGGATATAAAATTACTTGCTGAAATTTTTGAACACTACACAACTATAATAACTCTAGAAGATGGCGTTATAAGTGGCGGGTTTGGGAGCGCTGTTTTAGAGTATAAAGCTTCTACCAAATACACTAATAAAGTGGAGCTACTTGGTGTTAAGGATGAATTCCCAGAACATGCAAGGATAAGTCAGTTACAAGATTTACAGGGTATATCCCCAGAAAAAATAAAACAAAGGTTACTTACCTATTGCACATAAAAAAAGAGGCCCTTGATAAAAAGGCCTCTTTTTTTATATGTGTACTAGCTTACTGTATAATGAGTTTGGTTGTTTTTATAAAACCTTCCTGTGCTGTAACTTGAACTAGATATACTCCAGATGTAACTTGACTTACATCCAAACTAGTTGTGGTGTCAAGTGAAATTTCTTTAGTGAGTATCAATCTACCGTTTATATCAAAAATAGATACGTTTGCATTTCCAGATGCCTGAGTAACACTAATATTTACAGTTTGGTTTGCAGGGTTTGGGTATAAAATAATACCACTATCTAGTAGGGATCTATCTGTAGAGGCTAAAAGACAATTTGGTGTTTGTGGAACATCAAAGGCCTCTGTTTGGTCATTTAGGCTATTAGCGCTTCCTTGTGAGGCAGACAAACCTAATCCTCTGCGAGCAAATGCCTCCCAGATTAAACATTGGTTTGCACCACCGTTTGCCAGCATATCTGCCTCCAGTATAGCATCTCTACCAGATTCAAAACCTGGGTTACAAGGCTGTAGTTTAAGACCATCTAAAACTAGTTGCATAGCAATGTTGTTTCCTCCTGTGCCATTGTATAAATCTGGATCAAAACCATATTGGTTTATTAAATCCCAGGTCATTTCCCATAACATAGTTGCCCAAACAAAACCAACACCATGAGGAACAGAAACATTCCCATCTGTATCTTGGTAGGTGTAATTATTGATAGAAAAATCTGTGCTATAAGGAGCCTCTCTAATACCACCACCGTCTGTAGCCTGGCCGGTTGCATACGTTCCAATACCACGAATATCCTGTGGCTGATCTCCCGGCTGTAGTGTAAGCATAAGGCCAAACCAATCACTCCAGCCCTCGCCCATTTGCTCATCGTTTTGCAAACAGCCTGAATTAAATCTCCCACCGGTAAGCCTGGTGGAAATTCCATGACCGTATTCATGAGCTATAATTCCATTATCTACATCACCATCTAGCTGGTAGGCGGTATTATTTAATAAAGAACCTTCAATCTGCTCTCCAGCAAGCAACGCTGCAATGATAGCATCTCCGTCTGCCTGTGAAATCATAATAGCTGTTATAGTAACTTGGTCTCCTACTTCTCCTGGAGCCATAGTTATTGGTGCTCCTGGCACATTGTTAATTATAATAACAGCAATAGCTCCCTGGTTTTGCGCAGCCAATATCTTAAATCCAAATTGACACTCTCCTCTTCTTATTACGGCAATACTCCCGTTTATATCTGCTCCATTTAATAGGTCATCACAAGCATCATAAGGGTCTTCAGAGGCTCCTTGGTCGTCATCAAGGGTTAAAGCCAATTGTCCTACAATAGGAGTGTCTTCTGGAAGTGGAGCTCCAAAATCGGCAGCAACACCAAGGTAATCACCTGCAAGAGAACCGTCAATAGTTAATGCATTACCCGCTGGTGCATTCCATAAATACATCTGCATTCTTGGATTATTACCATCTGGTGGTGAAGAAAAATTTGCATTGTTAGTACCGCCACCATCTTGAGCTTGAGCATCTACAAAGTCTCCGCTGGTGCCGCCATTTCCGTAGTTGTTATCTTGAAAATTACCACTAGCTTCATCAAAACCATATTGGTAATACACATCATGCATGATGTTGTTCCAATAAAATAAATTGGTGGTTGCTGCTGGTAACATTTCTGCAGGAGCTGCATTGAAATTAAAAGGAAAATCAAAGGTCAATGAAGCGCCTCCATCTGGAGAAAAGCCTCCAGAGTTGTTGTTATCTATATCATCTCTAGCTATTACATTATTACCTCTTGTAATAGTATATTCTGGTCCTGGAGCGCCATTGGTATCATGCCATCCAAAAGGAGAAGCATCTTGGTTTGCAGGGTCAAGTACTAACTCATCACTACCGTGGTTAGGGCTTTCAAAAGGTACAGGAAATACTCTGTAGCTTACCCCGCCTTGTGCATTGAATGAGACTGTGTTTTCTGGTTTATGTAAAAAGCTACTGCTGGTATTGGTATTTGGAAGATGATTGTGAGTTGGCTTACCAAAATCACAACTAGTTACCCAGTCATTACTGGAGAGTAAAGCGCCTGTAATGGCGTCTATTCTCATAGAGTAATAATGAGAAGCGTCTAGCAAATAGATACTAATATCCCAGGCAAGGTTGAGGGTACCGTCCTGCATTGGTTGAAATACCAGTGAAACAGGTATGTTATTTAAAGAGATTGATCCGGTATTAAAAACAAAACTATTGGGCGCTGTGGTCTCTAAAATCTCTAGTGCTGTTGGAGCGCTTATTCCAATAGCTGTAGCTGCTTTAACAATTGCGTTTTGAGCAGAAATTACTGGAGTTGTGGTATTAATTTTCTGTGCTGTGTTTGGTATAAAACCCATTTTTGAAGACACAACAACACCATTTTTAAGTCCAAAAACCGAAGTTGAGTTAAAGACCTCGATACCAGATATACGCTGAGAGACGTACACATTATCTATTCTCATACTCT
>JABHYI010000109.1 GCA_018656255.1 Bacteroidota bacterium | reverse complement strand
GCCACCACCGCCACCGCCACCACCGCCACCACCAGCTCCAGAGGTTATCGAGGTAATCGAGGATGAGGCAGACGTGGAAGAAACTATTATCGAATCTACAGAGATTAGTCAAGAAGAAGAAATCGTAGAGATTGAAGAGATTGATGAAGCTGGAGAAATCATTGATGATGTTCCCTTCGCTGTCATTGAGAATGTGCCAATATACCCTGGTTGTGAAAGTGCAGGTAACAATGCTGCCAAGAAGAAGTGCATGTCTAGTAAAATTCAGAAATTTGTACAAAAGAAATTCAATACAGATCTGGCAAGTGATTTAGGTTTGGAAGGAATTCAGCAAATATATGTCCAATTTAAAATTGACAGAACGGGTAACATTACCAATGTTCAGGCACGAGCACCGCACCCAAAATTAAAACAAGAAGCAATTAAAACCATCAAAGCTTTGCCAAAGATGACACCAGGAAAGCAACGTGGTCAAGCGGTAGGGGTATTGTATTCCCTTCCAATTAGATTTCAGATAGAAAACTAAAACACACTGATTATGAAAGTATTCAAACATTTATTTACGCTAGTTATTTTTGTGTCGTTGATTGCTTGTACAAGTGATGATGCCCCTTTGTATGAGTTAAACAGCATAAATTTAAGTGCAGGAACTTATGATGTTACCTATCTAACTAGCAACGCTACACAAACTCAAAATGTAAATGGGCTTGATATTATAACAGAGGATATCACAGTGGGAGAAACATTTCAGCTAACTATAACTTTTCGTGAAAACGGAACTTATCTAGCAGATGGTCAATATGTTATCAACACACAGAGAACTGTTGCAGGAGAAATTGTGAGTCAATCTACATATATAGAAGATATCGATGATGAGATTGGAACCTACGCTGCCAATAATAGTACCATGCAACTTCTTCTCGACGAAACTCTTTTTGATGTTACCTTGTTTAACAACAATCAACTAAGGCTTTCAACTAGCGATGCATATACAGAAGATGACATAGATTATTTTGAAACATCAGAAATTAGAATGGTACGATAAATTTAAATAATCATACATAAAAAAAGCGCTGTAGATAATTCTGCAGCGCTTTTTTTATTGGGTTCTTATTACAAGTACATACACTTGTTTTTTTAGGCTTATTTTTAACATAGATAATGTGTTATAAATTGGTTAGAATTAGAGTTGTACCGTATCTTTGCACACTCAAAACACAAGGTAAAATTTAAATAAATTCTATTGTCAGTAACACAAACACAGGTGCTTCCCACCTCATGGGTTAAAAACTTTACAGAAATAACCAAATTTAGGTTGTCTGTAAGTGTTGTGTTTTCTTCGGTTGCAGGGTATTTACTTGGCGCAGCAGAGGTAGATTTTATGATCTTGTTGCTTTTGTGTATTGGAGGATATTGTATGGTAGGAGCCAGCAATGTTTACAACCAAATCATGGAGCGTGACTTAGACTCTTTGATGGATAGAACAAAAAATAGGCCTATCCCAGCTGGCAGAATGAGTATTGCTGCGGCGCTTTCTATAGCTGTTATTCTAACTATTGTTGGCATTACTGTTTTGTATAGTATAAATCCACAAACAGCAATGTTTGGTGCGATTTCCATCTTTATATACGTTTTTTTATACACGCCTTTAAAAACAAAAACACCCTTATCTGTTTTTGTTGGCGCTTTTCCTGGAGCTATTCCCTTTATGTTAGGATGGGTTGCTGCTACCAATGATTTTGGTATAGAACCAGGTACTTTGTTTATGATACAGTTTTTTTGGCAATTCCCTCACTTTTGGGCCATAGGTTGGTTTTTATTTGATGATTATAAAAAAGGAGGCTTTTTTATGTTGCCTACAGGCAAAAGAGACCGCACCACAGCAGTGCAAGTTGTTTTCTATAGCGTGTGTACGGTGTTGTCTTCATTAATTCCTGCCTTTGGAGTAACAGGAGCGTTTTACATCACTCCAATTTCGGCAGTAATTATTGGCGGGCTAGGAATTTGGTTTGTGTATTACGGTTTGCGATTGTACAAACAAAAAACAGATACATCTGCAAAACAACTTATGTTAGTGAGTGTAAGTTATATTACCCTTCTACAAATAATATACGTGGCAGATAAATTTATTAGATAAGTAAAGCTATTAAAAATATTAAAATATGGACTACACAAAAGGTACAGAAAATGATAAAATAGCACGTGCTAAAAAGAACATGCTGCTTTTTGGTATGATTAGTTTAGGGATGAGTTTTGCAGGTCTTACTAGCGCATACATAATAAGTAAAGAGCGCGTAGACTGGTTAACAGATTTTGAAATACCAGAAGCTTTTTTTATTAGTCTTGCTGTTATTATAGCAAGTAGTTTTACATTTATATTGGCCAAAAATGCGGTAAAAAAACAACAGAACTCCAAAGCAATGGTGTTATTAATAACAACGTTTATTCTAGGAGTTGTTTTTGTGTATTTACAGTTTCTTGGCTTTTCTCAAATTATAGAAAATGGCTATTTTTTCACTGGTAGTGAAAGTAGTATTACCACCTCATTTATTTATTTAGTGGTGTTATTACACCTTGCTCATATTATTGCTGGCCTAATTTGTGTCTTAGTAGTAATTTATAATCATTACAAATTAAAATACACGAACGGAAAAACCCTTGGAATTGAACTTGCTACTACTTTTTGGCACTTTGTAGATGTTCTGTGGGTGTATCTGTTTTTGTTTTTATATTTCGTGAGATAAAAAAATAATGTATTTTTGAACCAAATTAAAAATTGATTTCTATTTATGGAAACAACTGTTGCAACAACGGCGTCTCAAGGCGGTGTTTGGGGAGGTGGAAACCAACCTTTAAGAGCTAGTTATGGTAAGATGATGATGTGGTTTTTCATCGTCTCTGATGCTTTAACCTTCTCTGGATTTTTAGCTGCTTACGGCTTTTCAAGATTTAAATTTGTAGACGCTTGGCCTATCGCCGATGAGGTGTTTACTCACTTTCCGTTTTTACATGGAGTGCCGGCACCTATGTTTTATGTAGCCTTCATGACCTTTATCCTTATTTTCTCTTCTGTGACCATGGTATTGGCCGTAGATGCAGGGCATAAAATGAAGCAAAGTAAAGTGGCCATGTACATGTTTTTAACCATCATTGGTGGAGCGATATTTGTTGGTTCTCAAGCATGGGAATGGGCAACTTTTATAAAAGGAGAATACGGAGCCGTAGAAACAAAAGGGGGTAAAATACTACAGTTTTTAGACACAGAAGGAAATCGTGTGGCTATTGGGAGTTTTGCCGAATCTATGCATAGCACAGCCGCCGAGCACGAGCCAAGCAATGGTATTTGGTTTATGAGCGGAAACGATCAAACCTCTTACAACTTTGAAGAAGTAAAAGCTGGGTTTTTAGCGAATGATAATTTGTTGATACGCACACAATACCTAGATGAAAATGGGCATCCAACAGTTCTCTCAAGAGAGGCCTCTATTGCAAAAATTAAAAAAGACGGTAAACTAGTTGTTGAGGGTGCAAACCTAAAGCGCAATGAGTATGGACACCCCTTATTTGCAGATTTCTTTTTCTTTATTACAGGGTTTCACGGATTTCACGTTTTCTCTGGAGTACTCATTAACATCATTATTTTCTTTAATGTTGTTATAGGTACCTATGAGCGTAGAAAGAGTTATGAAATGGTAGAGAAAGTAGGGTTGTACTGGCACTTTGTCGATCTAGTTTGGGTATTTGTATTTACCTTCTTTTACCTTGTTTAATAATAATATTTTTAGCATATATAATGGGACATCACGAGCACAGTTTAGCAATCTTTAGAGGACGGCTTAAGTTCAAATCAATCGAACAAAAAATTTGGGGAGTTTTTATCTTCCTATCTATTATCACTATAGTTGAAGTTATTTTTGGTATCATAAAGCCAGAGTCTTTAATGGTTCCATTTATGTCTTCTTTTGAAGGTGGATTTATGGCAACAATGGCAAATATCTTTTTGTCACCATTTATCTTCATGAAACCATTGAATTTAATATTTATTGTTCTTACCATAGTAAAGGCATATTATATCACCTGGGATTTCATGCACATGCGTGATGAAACAAAAGCGTTGAGACGTATGGTTGTTTGGACAGCTATTTTCTTGATCTGTTACTTGGTTTTAATCCTTCTTGTTGAAGGAGACTATATCTTTGAAGTTTATAAAAACAACTATGTTAAGTTTGACTTTTAATACTTAATAAGCCATTAAGATAAACTAAAAATCCTACCAACTTGGTAGGATTTTTTTATGGAATCATTTTTAATTGAATATTAACTATATGCTTCTTGGTAAACATTTTTTAGTAGTGTATTTTTGCAAACTAAATAAAAACACTTGGAAACGCCGCAAAACAGTATCAAAAAGAAAATAGTCCTTGGGGTCTTGTTTTTATTGCCCATAGCAATCTATATGTTTTTTGCCACTGGAGTTAATAATTTTGGGAAGCTACCGGTACTATCACAGGATGTGGTAAGTGTCTCAAATTTCAAGGACCTTAACGGTGCCCCTGTTACCTTAGATAATAAAATTACCATTCTTGGTTTTTTTGGAGATACGCCACTACAAACCAAAGCCTATACCTACAACCTTGCCCACAAGATTTACAAAAAGAATCACGAATATAAAGAATTTCAGTTTTTGATTCTATTACCCCAAAGTGCAAGAAATGGAGCAAAGATTTTAACAAATAAGATTTCAGAAATTGCACCCACAACCGCCTGGAAATATGCCTTTGGAACTCCCCAGGCTATACAAGAGGCATTTACCTCTCTTAACAGTGGTTATTCGCTTGATAGCTCATTGGCCAGCAGCTTTGTCTTTATTATAGATAAGGATGCACACTTGCGAGGTAGAAATGATGACCAAGATATGCCAGATGGTTTAGTGTATGGGTATAACTCTGCAGATATTGGAGATATCAACAACAGAATGAGTGATGATGTTAAAGTTGTATTGGCAGAGTATCGAAAAGAAACAAAAGAGAATAGTAGAAGAAATCAAATTCTAGTAAAACAAGAATAATGAAAGCAAAGTATATAGGTCTTTTTGCTGTTATTTTAATTTTTGGAATCATTTTTGTTCCAAAAATACACGATCGTATTGTAAACAATACCATTGTAGATAATACCAGAATGAGTACTGCAAAAAGTCAAGAGGCTGATGTGGTTGTTGATACTTCAAAAAAATTGTTAGTATTGCAAGAGGTGCCGGCTTTTGATTTTATAAATCAAGACAGCCAAGCTATAACCAATGACTTTTATAGAGGGAAAGTCTATGTTGTAGAGTTTTTCTTTTCTAGTTGTACCACCATATGCCCTATCATGAATAGAAATATGTTGCAGGTTTCCAAGGAGTTTGCAAGTCAAGAAAATTTTGGAATTGCTTCCATATCAATAGACCCCTCCTTTGATACTCCTCAAGTGTTAAAGGCCTATGCAAATAGATATAAAGCAACACATCCAAATTGGAATTTTTTAACAGGAGATAAAGATACCATCCATAAACTATCTAATGAGGGCTTCAAGCTATTTGCTGCACAAGATAAAGACGAGATAGATGGTTTTTCTCATTCTGGTTTGTTTGCCCTGATAGATCAAAACGGGGTTGTACGTTCAAGAAAAGACAAACACGGCAATCCTTTGTTTTATTACAATGGTTTAGAACAAGAGAGTATTGACATGTTAATACAAGACATTAAAAAACTTTTATAATGAATACAAACACATCAGCACCAAAAAACAAGTACAATCTTTGGATATGGATTGTTTCAATTGCCATCCCAGTTGCGGTAGCTATATTATTTACCGTGAGAATTCCTGGGGTAGAACGCATGGGTTTTCTGCCTCCCATTTATGCAAGTGTGAACGCCCTTACTGCCGTATTTTTAATTATGGCACTATTTCAAATTAAAAAAGGCAATAGAAAAGCACACGAACGTTTTATGAAACTTGCCATAAGTCTTTCCGTTTTATTTTTACTGATGTATGTAGCCTACCACATGACCTCAGACTCCACCAAGTTTGGAGACGTAAATCGTGATGGACTGCTCTCTGGTGCAGAGTCTAGCGCTCTTGGAGCTATAAAATATGTGTACTACTTTATTTTATTTTCTCATATTTTATTGTCTGTAACGGTAATTCCTTTTGTTTTGGTTACGTACGTTAGGGCTATCAATGGAGATTTTAAAATGCATAAAAAAATAGCTAGAGTTACATTTCCATTGTGGTTGTATGTGGCTGTAACAGGTGTTATTGTATATTTAATGATATCTCCTTATTATCCCCTATAGTATGAAAGCGGGCTTGTTTATATTGTTAGTTTTAATATGTGTTCTTCCAGCGGAGGCTCAGTGCGCTATGTGCCGTGCTGTTCTTGAAAGTGAGCAAAGCGGTACAGCTGCCAAGGGTATAAACAACGGAATAATGTATTTGATGGTTTTTCCTTATTTACTAGTAGGAACCGTAGGGTACTTAGTGTATAGAAACCGCCAGAAAGCAGCACGATAATTATTTGTTTTTTTACTTAAAAAAACAGTAACAATAAACGTCAATTAGAGTCTTATATGCGATGTTTAATCAAAAGATGCCTCAAAAAGTCTTAACAAGAATTTCACACAATAAGACTCTAAAGGGAGTTACTTTGTAGTTCAATACAATACAGCATGATTCAAATAAAAGATTTACATAAATCATACCATATGGGGAGTAACTCTCTGCATGTTTTAAAGGGTATTGATTTTTCTGTAAAAAAGGGTGAGATGGTTTCTATTATGGGTTCTTCAGGATCTGGAAAATCTACTTTATTGAACATTTTAGGAATGCTAGACGAGGCAGATTTAGGTTCTTACACCTTAGACGGGAAACACATTAAAAACTTAAATGAAAAAGTTGCTGCTACCTATAGAAATCAGTTTCTAGGGTTTATATTTCAGTCTTTTAATTTGATAAATTACAAAACTGCATTAGACAATGTTGCTATGCCACTTTATTATCAAGGCTTAAAACGTGCCCAGCGAATGGAAAAGGCGCACCATTATCTGGAGAAAGTTGGATTGGCAAATTGGGCAACTCATTTGCCAAGCGAGCTTTCTGGAGGTCAAAAGCAACGTGTTGCAATTGCCAGGGCATTAGCCAGTGACCCTAAAGTGCTCTTGGCAGATGAGCCAACTGGAGCTTTAGACACACAAACCTCTTGTGAGGTGATGGAGCTTATCCAGCAAATAAACGAT
>JABHYI010000036.1 GCA_018656255.1 Bacteroidota bacterium | reverse complement strand
TCAATACTACTAGACTTTCCTGATTTTTTACTTCTTTTTAAAGAAGCTAACAATCGTTCTTTTCCCATGTTTAATTCTGGGATTAAAATTTCTTCTGCACCAGCTCCTATTCCTGCATTTAAAGCTATATCTCCAGCATCACGACCCATTACCTCTACTAAAAATAAGCGGCTATGTGAATTTGCTGTATCTCTAATTTTATCAATAGCTTCTATAACTGTATTTAAGGCAGTGTCATAACCAATAGTGTAATCTGTACCATTTATATCATTATCGATAGTACCAGGTAAGCCCACAATTGGGAAATCAAATTCTTTATTAAAAGTAATAGCACCTGTAAAGGTACCATCACCTCCAATGGTAACTAGGGCATCAATTCCTTGCTCCTTGAGATGACTATAAGCTTTCTCTCTTCCTTTTTTTGTTCTAAACTCTTCAGATCTTGCAGATTTTAGAAAAGTACCACCTCTATTAATGATATTTTTTACAGAACGTGCATCTAAGGGTGTGAAATCTCCCTCAATCAAACCTTGGTATCCTCTATAAACACCAATACAAGTAACATCATGATAAACACATGAACGAACTACTGCTCTTATTGCTGCATTCATTCCTGGAGAATCACCTCCACTTGTGAGAACAGCTATTTTTTTTATTGAATTTTTCATAGGTATAAATATAGTATCTTATTATGATATTCTATAAAAATGCAACATTACTATCTAAATATATAGAGATGCTGATAGAGAGATAACACTAAAAAATTAGTAGTGTTATATTGTAAAAAGTAATCAGAAAAAAGCTTGTTTATTATACATAAACAAGCCTTTTAGCAAAATTAAACTGAATTATACTCTTTATTTCTTTATTACTTTTACTGTTTTGGATCCATTTTGAGTAGCAATGTTTGCCATATATAGTCCAGCAGTAAGGTTAGAGAAATCTACAACAACATTTAATGTATCAGGAGTCTCATTAATTACTTGTTGTCCTAAAACATTAAATATAGCAACAGATGTAATAGCCTCTTGAGAATTAATTGTAAAAGTAGAAGTTACTGGGTTTGGGTAGGTTGAAATGCTTGTAGCATCAAAATCATTAGTACCTAAAACTGTATCTACTATAACTACATTACCAAGGGCAGCTTCATCTGCTGGATTAGCGTTTAAGCCTAGTACTTGATATCCGTACTGGATAGTTGTATCTTCTGGCTCAACATTTGTGTAAGTAATAGAAAAATCTTGACCAGCTACAAGTGGTGCAGTTTCTAATTTTACAAAAGAAAAATCTGCATTAAAGACTTTGATAAATGCAATTGCAACATAAGATGGATCTAGGGTATTAGAAGCTACTCCTCCAGTAAATGTTAACTCGCTACCAATTAGGTTTGTGTTATTTTCTAAAAAAGTGTTTCCTTCAAATTGTTTGTTTCCAAGACCTGTTGCTGGATCAATCCAAAATGGATCTCCTGGGTTATCTCCATAAGTATTAAAATTTGGCTGTATTGTCACAGTCCCAGCACCAGCGTCTACTACTGTTTTAAGGTCTGCAACTCCCCATCCAGATCCAAAAACAAAGGCTCCGCCATTTGCAATTGTTTCAAAAACATTGGCATATCCAAGGTATTCTGCACTTGCATCAGCAACTACTGTATTTTGTGCATTGGTCATAAACGCTGTACTTAAAAGTACTGAAAATAAAATGTAAGCTTTTTTCATAATAGGTGATTTAAATAAAATTAATTGTTTTTTTAGATTAAGTGATTTTGGTGTAATACAATTTCAAAAGGGAATGAAACTTCCCTTTTGAAAAGGGTTTTTTTTATTTTTTAATAAATTTAAGGTTTTGAGTATTTCCGTTAGAAAATAAAACATTTGCAATATAGCTTCCAGCTTTAAGACCAGAAACGTTAATTGTGCTTGTTGTATCATTAACTGTAATAGAAGAAACTCGTTGACCCAAAAGATTTAGTACTTGAATACTTGCTATTTCTTGTGATGCTTGTAAAACAACTACAGATGTTGCTGGATTTGGATACATCGTGATATTAACAAGTGTGTTTTCTGAAATTCCTAGTGGCTCTCCTAGTACTAGATTATCCCAATAGTAAACCTGCTCTGCAGCATCTGTCATGTTAAAATTCATGAATATTGTTACAGATTGGTAAGTTAACTGGCCCTCATCAGTAAAATCAAAAGTTACAGTTTCCCAAGCATTTGTTGTAGTGGTAACAGCTGCTCTTTCTGTATTTACTCCAGATGCATTTTCTAATTTAAGTAGCACTGGTGTGTTTGGTAGTGGTGACCATACAGATAAACTAAAAACTTTATCTGTTGTAATGTCTATATTATTTACTGGAAAATTAACACCTGCAAAAGCAGCATTTGATGGTACAGTGTTCTGAACAACGGTGGCAGAAGTATTAGCTCCTGAAGCATCTGGATTAGCAATTGCTAGAGAAGAAGAACCATTAAAATCTAAAAAATCTGGAGCTTGGCCACCTTCAAGAGTAATAGGAAGCCCTATTGGATTAGCTACAGCAACACCAAAAGTAATATTATCAAAATAGATAATATCATCTGCAGTTCTGTTAATAAAGTCAGGGAATACAATAATTTGGTCTAAACCTGTAGTCTCTCCAAGACCGATATACCCGGTAAAGTCTATGGTGATAAGTTCCCATTGATTTACTAATGTGTTGGCCACTTTAATTTCAGCTTGTGCTCCTCCGGTTGGAGTGGCAAATTTGATGCCTACGTCACTAATTTTGGTTTTATATACCATAATGCTAACCAGTGCATTTTCGCTTGTTAGGTCAAAGGTTCCAATATTACCTCCGTGTTGGCTTTCTAAACCAGCATAGGGTGCAGCTCCTGCATTAGTATCTCTTGCTGTAAACTTTGCTACCATTGCAGATTGATTGATGCCAGAAGGATCTGGATTTGCAACAAATTCAAGGGGTGGGTTGTCTGCATTCTCAAATACATTCCATCCCCAGTTTGCGCCTTGTCCTCCATCTTCAAAATCTATAGGTGCGTTTTGCGAAAAACCAACTAAGGTTATCAGTAAAATTAAAATAGTAGATAGTGATTTCATTTTTTTTTTAGTTTTTAGTATTTGATGGTTGTTATAGTTTAAAATTTACTTGGTTTATAGTTTGAGAATCTCCCCCAACATATACTTCAAAATCTCCTTTTTCTACAAGCCACTTTTGTTGATTATTAAAAAACCCAAGTTCTTGCTCTGTAAGAGTAAATATGATTTCTTTAGTTTGCCCAGGTGTTAAAACAACCTGCTCAAATCCTTTTAATTCTCTCATGGGTCTAATAACACTTGCGTAGATATCTCTCAAGTATAGTTGAACAGTTTCTTTTCCTTCTCTTTTTCCAGTGTTTGTTACTTTAACAGAAATAGTAACTTGTTTATCTTGACTGTAGGTATTAACTACCATTGGTTTTGAATAACTAAATGTGGTATAACTTAATCCAAAACCAAAAGGGTATTGAGGAGTATTTTTTTGATCTATGTAATGTGTCCAAAATACTTCACCAGGATTCACTGGAGAGGGACGTCCTGTATTTTTATAATTATAATACAAAGGAAGTTGCCCTACACTTCTAGGAAAAGTCATTGGAAGTTTACCACTTGGATTATAATCTCCGTATAAAACTTGAGCTAGTGCATTACCACTTTGGGTTCCTAAATGCCATCCTTCTAAAATTGTTGGTATGTTTTGGGCAGCCCAAGGAATTGTTAAAGGCCTTCCATTGCTCAATACTAAAACAATATTTTTGTTTACAGCAAATACAGCCTCTAATAGTTCTTGTTGAACACCCGGCAGGCCCAAGTAAGCTCTACTTCTACCTTCACCACTTTGCATTGCGTGCTCACCAAGAGCCATAATCACAACATCAGATTTTTTGGCAAGTGTTATAGCCTCTTTAAAACCAGAGGTGTCTGTGGTGTTGATTGTAAGGTCTGAGACAAACTCAGTCTTACCTGTTACAAGATCTGCTCCCTTGGCGTACGAAATTGTATTTCCGCTGTAGGCCTCTAATCCCTCAAGTAGTGATACTGCCGAATTAATGTCTGCGGCTAGCCTCCAATTTCCAAGTGGACTTGTTTTATCTGAGGCAAGTGCACCGATTACAGCTATCTTTTGTCCCTTTTTGGCCAATGGTAAAACGTTGTTCTCATTTTTTAATAAAACAATAGATTTTTTGGCAAGATCTAGTACTTCGCTTAAATTACTTTGGCTTCCAATAACAGATGCCTCTCGAGCTTCGTCACAATATTTGTATGGATCATCAAAAAGACCTAACTCAAATTTAACTTTAAGGATTCTTCTTGCAGCATCATTAATTAAAGCTGGATCTACTTTTCCCTCTTTTACGAGTGATGCTAATTCATTGACATATAAATGAGATTCCATGTCCATGTCTGAACCTGCGTTTATGGCTAATTCTGCTGCGTGATTATCACCCTTAGCATATCCATGAGCAACCATCTCTGATATAGATCCCCAGTCTGAAACTATAAAACCATCAAAATTCCATTTTTCTTTTAATACCGTGCGCTGCAAATAAGTATCTCCAGTTGCAGGAATTCCATTTAAATCATTAAAAGAATTCATGAATGTTTTAACTCCAGCATCTTTGGCTGCCTTAAAGGGCGGTAAAATAATATTGTTTAATGTGGAAGCACCAACATCTGCAGTATTGTAATCTCTTCCTGCTTCTACAAAACCGTAGGCTGCAAAATGCTTAGCACAGGCAGCTATTGTTGATGGGCTTGATAAGTCTAATCCTTGAAAACCAGACACTCTTGCCTTTGCAATTTTACTACCTAAATATGGGTCTTCACCAGCACCTTCCATCACTCTACCCCATCTAGCATCACGAGAGATGTCTACCATGGGAGCAAATGTCCAGTTAATTCCTGCAGCAGAGGCTTCTAGTGCAGCTACTTGTGCAGACTTTTTAATGGCCTCTAAATCCCAACTAGCTGCTTCAGCAAGTGGTATTGGACTTATTGTTTTATATCCATGTATAACATCAAAACCAATAATAAGAGGTATCCCTAGTCTAGATTCTTCAATAGCAATTTTTTGAAC
>JABHYI010000033.1 GCA_018656255.1 Bacteroidota bacterium | reverse complement strand
TTGCTGTAAAAGCGCTGCTAAAAAATGAGCATCTTTCATGGTGTTCCAGGAGGCTATAAAACCTGCAGCTGTTGTGTTTGTGTTTTCTGTATTACTTGCTGCCTTAGTCTGTGTTGCAGCCACCAAATTTTTAGAAGCAACAGCCTCCAGTCCATAGGCATAAGGGATGCTCCATGCTGTGATGTCATAGGTTAGAGGCTCCTCTAGGCTTGCATCTGGTTCAAACAAAACTTTAATCATTTTTCCTTTAGCTTGATTGGTGCTTACTACCAATGCGCCATTGGTATCCATGGAGCCATTACTAGCGGTAGTGTAGTGATACCCAGAAACACTACCTTGACCTGCATATCCGTAGGTAATCTCGTGTTTATCAAGAAGTTGAGTGAGTAGCGCTATTTTGTCTGGATGACCTTGTAGTACGTAGCTTCTATATAGAAGTGCATCGTTGGTAAAGAATTTTTTAAACTCTGAGTTTAACTCAGAGGCATTTTTACTACCCATTTCAACGGTAGATAGCCCAGTTGTGGTATGGTGTGCCACGCGGTCTACAAGGGTTAACTCGTATCCTTCGTCTGTGTTAATCCCTAATCCTGCGCGGCCATGACCGGCCTGTTCATAGGTCATGCCTATGGCGCCCATAAAGGTTGGGTAGGTATCTCCATAGCTTGGGTATAATAAATCAAAACGCTCTCGGGTAAAAAACAACCATCCTTCTTGGTCAAAATACCTAGCGTGGTTTTTACCAATTTTTGTCTGGAAATCTCGTTGAAAATCGCTAATAATTTCATGAAATGGTTCTGCGGCTGGCGCAAAATAATAAGGTTCATTGATACCCTGTTCATGGAAATCAACATGAATGTGTGGCATCCATTTATTGTAGATTTTTAAACGCTCCTGAGTTTCTATTTGCGTTGCCCAAGCCCAATCTCTATTTAGGTCAAATAGATAATGGTTAGGCCTTCCTCCTGGCCAAGGCTCATTGTGCTCATCAGCATCTTGACCAGCATTATAAGGCGTAGATTTTACTTGATTATACCAATTTGCATATCTGTCTCGCCCATCTGGGTTTACGCATGGGTCTATAATAACAATCGTATTTTCAAGCCAAGCTTGTTTTTGTGTAATTAACTCATAGAGGGTTTTCATGGCGGCTTCTGTGCTAGAGGCCTCATTTCCATGTACATTATAACTCAGCCAAACAATTGCTTTTGAAGGTGCTGCCGCTCCTTTTATGATACCAGCATTTTTAAGATTATCTAAGCGTATTTGTTCTGCGTTTTCAATGTTCTGGGCACTTGAGACTATGGCGTAGGTTAAGCTGCGTCTTTCATTGGTTTTACCATATGCCTTATAACGCACCATATCACTATGTAAAGCTACATGCTCAAAATAGTCTACCACATCTGCATGACGCGTAAATTGTGTCCCAATGGTATAGCCTAAAAATTCACTTGGAGATTGAAGTTGGCCATATCCAATAGCATTCACAAAAAGTACAAGGGCAATGATTACGTTTTTCATAGTCTTTTTTGGTGTAATAATTTCAAATGCTAATATACTTTGAAATTTAATAAAACAGGTGCTTATCAAAATATTTAGTCCATAAATGAGGGCTGTTTCTTTGTTAATTATTTTAAAAATTTCCTTTCAGAAATGATAGTTATTAATTAAAGGGTATTTTTGTTTTATGCCATCAACCTCTATTTCGTATCAAAAGACAGGTTATTTCTCAAAGACCATGAGTGATTATCTTGAGCAAGATATATCTCTAAGGTCTTTCTACGGAAAATTTCCAACCATAGAGGGTATTAAAGAGCAATTAGAAGAAAAGCAAAAGAGTGTTACCCAAAAGGGAAGAAGTGTTTTAGTGTCTCAATTACAAGAACAATACACAGGTGTTGCTATAACTCAAGCTACACAGGATAATATTAGTGCTTTGTCAAAAGACACAGCATTTACCATTACTACTGGCCATCAGCTCAATTTGTTTTCTGGCCCAATGTATTATATATATAAAATACTTTCTGTCATTAACCTCACAGAACAACTCGCCAAAAAATACCCAGAAAATAGTTTTGTGCCTGTATTTTGGATGGCTACAGAAGATCATGATTTTGAAGAAATTAGTGGGTTTAATTTCAAAGGAAAAAAAATAAAATGGGAAGCTAACCAAAGCGGTCCTGTAGGTCGGTTTTCTACTAAGGTCCTACAAGAATTAGTAACTGTTTTAAAAACAGAATTTGGTCAAACGGTCAACGGTGAGTATTTGTTAGCTCTTTTTGAGAGGGCTTACTCTAGCAACGACACTTTAACCCAGGCTACTCGTTGTATTACCAACGAGCTGTTTGGCAGCTATGGTATTGTTGTTTTGGACGGTGATGACAAAGAGTTAAAAAAACAGTTTACTTCTTACATAGAAAAGGAGCTATTTACCAAAAAAGGCTTTAAAGAAATCACCAAAACAAGCCAAAGATTAGTCTCTGCTGGATATGGCCAGCAGGTACATCCGCGAGAAATTAATTTATTTTACATACAAGATGGGTTAAGAGAGCGTATTGTTGAGAAAGACGGAATGTTTTTAATTAACAATACATCTTTGGTCTTTTCTAAAGCCCAGATGCAAGAACAAGTAACTAAGTATCCCCAGCGGTTTTCTCCAAATGCTTTATTGCGTCCTTTGTATCAGGAAGTTGTTTTACCTAACCTTTGCTATGTTGGCGGTGGAGGTGAACTAGCGTACTGGTTTCAGTTAAAAGATTATTTTGAATCTGTTGGTGTTGCATTTCCTGTTTTATTGATGCGTAATAGCGCCGTTTTGGCTAATAGAAAACTAGAACATACCCTAAAACAACTTGATGTTTCTGTTCAAGATATTTTTAAAAAAGATACCGCTCTTACCACTTGGTTTGTCCATAAAGTTTCACAGATTACTATTGATTTCTCGGCACAGCGGTCGCATCTTGAAAAACAGTTTGAGGAACTTTACACTTTAGCTTCCCAAACCGACGCATCCTTTTTAGGGGCAGTAGCGGCTCAACAAAAAAAGCAGATCAATGGTTTGAACCGTCTAGAGAAACGTCTTTTAAAAGCGCAAAAAAGAAAACATGCAGCTCAGATAGAAAGATTGATTGCCCTGCGCGGCGAGTTGTTTCCTGATGGGAATCTGCAAGAAAGAACAACAAATTTTTCTGAATTTTATCTAGAATATGGAACCGGCTTAATACCTGCAATTAAGGAGAATTTAAAACCCCTTGACGGAAAGTTTACTATAATTTATTTTTAATAAACAGCCTTGTTTACATCTTTGTTAAAATTTGCAATAAATTCTTTTGACAAGCCCTAGCAAAATTACTTTTTTGAAGTATTTTTGCTTATGCAAAATAACGTCCTCATACTTGACTTTGGATCGCAATACACGCAGCTCATTGCTAGACGTGTTAGAGAATTAAATATCTACTGCGAAATACATCCTTACAATAAAGTGCCACAAGATTTATCAACTTTCAAAGCCGTTATTTTATCTGGGAGCCCTTCCTCGGTACGTTCAGATGAAGCTCCAGCTCCAGATCTTTCAAATATAAAAGGTATTTTACCCCTATTGGGTGTTTGTTATGGTGCTCAATATTTGGCGCATTTCTTTGGAGGAAAAGTATCCCCTTCAAACATTAGAGAGTATGGACGTGCTAACTTAACGACCATACATGATCATGCAGGTTTGTTTGCAGGTATTTCAGAAGACACACAAGTTTGGATGAGCCACAGTGATACCATTAGCGAGTTGCCAAATAAAGGTGTGCGTTTAGCCAGCACCAATGATGTTGCCAATGCAGCCTATAGAATTGAAGGCGAAGACACCTATGCCATACAATTTCATCCAGAGGTATATCACACCCAGGATGGTAAACAACTCTTAGATAATTTCTTAATTGAAATTGCAGGTGTGGATCCTAGCTGGACACCTGCTGCTTTTGTAGATACTACAGTAGCAGAGTTAAAAGAAAAAATTGGTGATGATAAAGTTGTATTAGGCCTAAGTGGCGGTGTAGACTCTACAGTTGCGGCTATTTTATTGCACAAAGCAATTGGACAAAACCTCTATTGTATTTTTGTAAATAATGGACTTCTGCGAAAAGATGAGTTTTCTAGCGTATTAGAACAATACAAAGGAATGGGTCTTAATGTAAAGGGGGTTGACGCCTCAGATCTTTTTATGAGCGCCCTGAAAGATAAGTCAGACCCTGAAGAAAAACGTAAAGCAATTGGAGGAGCTTTTATTGATGTATTTGATCAGCAGGCAACGGCAATTAAAGATGTAGTATACCTAGCTCAAGGAACAATATATCCTGATGTAATAGAGAGCGTTTCTGTTAATGGTCCTTCTGTAACTATTAAATCGCACCATAATGTTGGCGGGTTGCCAGATTACATGAAATTAAAGATTGTAGAACCTCTGCGTATGTTATTTAAAGATGAGGTACGTCGTGTTGGTGCACAAATGGGTATTGACCCAAAATTATTAGGGCGCCATCCATTTCCAGGTCCTGGTTTAGCTATCCGTATTTTAGGTGATGTCACTCCAGAGAAAGTACATATTTTACAAGAGGCAGACCATATCTTTATTCAAGGCCTAAGAAAGTGGGATTTGTATGATAAAGTATGGCAGGCTGGTGCTATGTTGTT
>JABHYI010000184.1 GCA_018656255.1 Bacteroidota bacterium | reverse complement strand
TCCTTTGATGAAACACGATACTTAAATAGATATATTGATTACACGTATTTTAAAGAACATAAAATTAAAATACAAAAGTTGTTTCGCCAAACAAACAACCCTCTAAGTATCATTACTCAAGAAGATGATAATGGCTTTGTGAATGTAGCAGATGGCTTTTCTTCTAACTACACCATAGAAATTAAAGATTACCAAGAAAATTTAGTACACATAACCATTCCAGTGATAGGAAAAAAAGATAATACGGTTGCAAAAAAGGAACTGCCAAATGACCTGCAATACATACCATCTGAGAGTTCTAGTACTATCCAAAGAGGTGTTTTTACTGTAGATTTTCCAAAAAACGCACTATACCAAGGCAGTTACCTTGATATTAAAACATCTGGAGACACACTGCATTTGCATACAGATAATATACCTGTGCATAAAAACATTTCTATTAGCATGGATATTAGTAATTACAATACCTTAGATAAAAACAAACTCTATATTGCTAGAGAGGCCTATAAAAACACATATTATTACACCACAACAAGAAGAGAAAAAAACATTCTTACTGCAAAAACTAGAATTCTTGGATCCTATACCCTTTTCATGGATACCATTGCTCCCACTATAAAGGCCGCTAATTTTACAGATGGAAAATGGATCAGCAACAACAAAACATTAAAAATAAAAATTGAAGACAGCCATAGTGGTATAAGCAGTTATAGAGCAACATTAAACGGCAGGTTTATATTGATGGAATATAATTATAAAAAAGACGTTTTAACCTATGACTTTAATGACAATATCATCACTGATACTAAAAACAATTTAAGATTAATTGTAACCGATAATGTTGGAAATAGCACTACATTTGAGGCTATATTTTTCAGAAAAAAACTTTAATATTCGCTTTTGAAAACACACCTTAAACTTCTACTATTTTTCTCCATTTTATACTCTAGTGCGCTTTTGTCTCAAAAGGCAACAGTTAGGGGTGTTATACTTGATGTATTTGATGAGCCAATACCAAGTGTAAACATAACCTTTGGTAACACAGGGGCAATTTCTGATTTAGATGGGTATTATCTTATTGAAATTACCGCCAATGAGAATGTGCAGATAACTTATAGCCATATTGGTCATAAAAATGTACAAGCAACATTAAACCTATCAAACAACGAGGATTATGAATTAAATCCTGTCATGAAGACAGACATAGAACAAATTGCAACAGTGGTTATCTCAGGAAGAGAAAACAAACGCGTTGAAGGAATAACCACCCTAAGTCCAGAGGCAATAAGAAGAATGCCTTCTGCCATAAGTGGTGTAACAAGCCTACTTACATCATTGCCAGGTATAAACAGTAATAACGAGCTTAGTACTCAGTATGCTGTTCGTGGGGGTAACTATGATGAGAACTTAGTGTATGTAAATGAAATTGAAGTGTACAGGCCTTTTTTAATTAGGAGTGGACAACAGGAAGGGTTAAGTTTTGTAAATGATGACCTTACCTCTAGTGTTGATTTCTCTGCGGGTGGTTTTCAGGCAAAATTTGGTGACAAACTCTCCTCTGTATTAGATATCACCTACAGAAAACCAACAGAGGTACAAGCAACTCTAGATGCTAGTTTACTTGGAGTTAGTGTTTCTGCAGGTAATATCTCTGATGATGGAAAGTTTACCGGTATTGTGGGTTTACGCTATAGAGACAATAGTTTGTTTGTAAATGCTAAAGAGACTCAAACAAATTTTAAACCTACTTTTTTAGATGCTCAAACCTATCTTAGCTACAAGTTTAACAATAAACTTGAAATAGGTTTTTTAGGAAATGTTGCCATAAACAAATACAGCTATAAACCCCTAACAAGGCAAACTAATTTTGGAACCCTTGCAGACCCTGTTGCACTTTTGGTATTTTATGAAGGTCAAGAAGAAGATAAGTATGATACCTATTTTGGAGCCCTGAAGGCAACCTTCGTGGCCTCCCAAAACTATACTGCAAAATTTATTGGATCTATATATCAAACCCAAGAACAAGAATACTTTGATATTTTAGCCCAATACAGATTAGGAGAGGTAGACACTAGCATTGGAAGTGAAAATCTAGGAGATGTTACCTTTAGTGAAGGTATTGGCTCTCAACTCACACATGCAAGGAACAACCTTGATGCCTTGATTGTAAATCTAGAACATAAAGGGAATGCTACTATTGGAGAAAATGAAATTGAATATGGTGTGAAATTCACCCATGAAGATATCAGAGACCGCGTACAGGAATACGAAATTATAGATTCTGCAGGATTCTCTATAAGGCCACCTCTTATAGATTTCGCTAATTTACAGCCCTATGAACCTTTCACCTCTGAGATTGTTCCCTACACAAATATACGTGCCCAAAACGATGTGCAAATAAATAGACTTAGTGGTTACGGACAATGGAGCAGAAGAACAACTATTGGCAGTAGTGATCTATGGCTAAATGCAGGTATAAGAGCGCATAATTGGACTGTGAGTGGGCAAGACATCCAAAGCACTACCCAAACAGTATTTAGTCCTAGAGGGCAACTGAGTCTTAAACCAAATTGGGATAGAGATATGCTTTTTAGGCTTTCGGGAGGTGTATACCACCAACCACCATTTTATAGAGAATTAAGAGATTCTACAGGAACCGTAAGACCTGGTGTGAAGGCGCAAAAATCTATTCATATTGTTCTAGGGAATGATTACAGTTTTAATTTGTGGGATAGGCCATTTACCCTAAACTCTGAAGTGTATTACAAGAAACTCACAAATGTAAACCCTTACACCCTAGATAATGTTAGAATACGCTATAGAGCCTCAAACAACGCTGTTGCTTATGCCTATGGGTTAGATTTGCGTTTGGCAGGAGAGTTTGTTCCTGGAACAGAAAGCTGGATAAGCCTAGGGTATTTAAAAACAGAAGAAAACATAGACGACAAAGGGTACATTTTTAGACCTACAGACCAGCGATTAAAGATAGGAATGCTATTTCAAGATTATGTCAAGGTGGTCCCAAATTTAAAAGGGTACTTAAATTTGCAATACAACACAGGCCTTCCAGGAGGCTCCCCTAGCTACGCAGACCCTTATGATTTCCAAGAACGCTTACCAGATTACAAAAGAGTAGATCTGGGAGTATCTTATGTGCTTATTGATGCAACAAGACCAAAAGAAGAAGGTGTTTTTAAATACTTTAAAGAACTTACTCTTGGCGCAGAGATTTTCAACATTTTTGATGTACAAAACTCTATATCAAATACATTTGTAAGAGATGTTTACACCAAGGTACAATACTCCATACCCAACTACTTATCACCAAGGGTTTTTAATGTACGTTTAACCGCTAAATTTTAAAGGATGCATATTGCAAAAAGATTTGGTTTTTATGGTTTTGGATTTGTCATTGGCCTACTGCTTTTATTTTTCTTTTTAAACGGAAAAAAAGCTGGCTGTGATTATGGTCCAGATGCACGTACTTTAAAAAACATTAAAATCAAACAAAGAGTATTCTCTAATCAAAGTCTTCAAGACTTAGAAAAAAACAATCTTGACACCTCAGCCGCATCTACCCTTTTAAGGATTGGAGATGTCAATTTTGGAGAGAGTAATACAAAACTAGACTCTTGTAATGTATATGTAATTGAGGGTTTTGTTAATAAAATATACTTAAAAATGAGGGTGCAAAATTGTAACAAAACCGCTACAATAACATCTATTGTAAAACAATAATCCAATGCATTTACAAAACCCACACAGAAACCCTTACAACTTTGAGTTGCTAATCCAAGCCAATGAAGAATTGGAAGCGTTTGTGTTTACCAACGAGCATGAAATTCAAACGATTGATTTTGCAAATCCAAAAGGGGTATTTCAGCTAAATAAAGCGTTGCTATTACAACATTACAAACTAGATCATTATCAGCTGCCTATCGGGCATTTATGTCCTGCAGTTCCTGGAAGGGCAGATTACTTATGCCATGTTAAAACATTGCTTGATGAGCACAAAAATGATGGTAATGACACTACAAGTTATAAGGTCTTAGATATAGGAGTAGGTGCTAACTGCATCTACCCTATCATAGGAGCCAAACTTTTTAATTGGCAAATGGTGGGTGCAGACATACATAATGATGCTGTTGCTTCTGCCAAAAAAATTGTTGCAGCAACAAAGGGATTAAAAAACAATATTGAAATAAGACATCAAACAAATAATGCAAATATTTTTACGGGTATTCTAAAAGAAGATGAGTATTTTGATGTTACCATATGTAACCCGCCATTTCATACAAGCGAGATTGAAGCAAACAAAGGAACAATGCGCAAACTAGCGAACATATCAAAAGATAAAGATTACGCTTTTAGGCAAGAGTTGGTGCAAAATTTTGGTGGAAAAGCAAATGAGCTTTGGTGCAATGGCGGTGAGTCTCTTTTTATAAAAAGAATGATTAAACAGAGTTTAAAACACAAACATCAGGTGGGTGTGTTTACAACACTAGTTTCAAATAAAGCGCACTTAAACAAACTATACAAACAGTTAGACAAGGCAAAGGCAAATCATAAAACAGTGGTAATGCATATAGGTAATAAAAATAGCAGGATGCTCGCTTGGAGTTTTGAAGACCAAAACCGTACAGAAGTTTAACAGCTATTTAGGATTTTCTTCTGGTTTTCTCTTTTTTGAGTAATGTTAGCTCTCTACTAGTTTGACCAGCCACAGAAGTATTCTCTTCAGCCCTACGAATTAAATAGGGCATAACATCCTTTACAGGTCCAAAAGGAATGTATTTAGCAACATTATATCCCTGAGCAGCTAGATTGTAGCTTATATGATCGCTCATGCCATATAATTGCCCAAACCATACTCTGGTGTCATTTTTTTGTAGGCCTTTAGATTTTAGTCTCTCTAGGGCCATATAACTACTTTCCTCATTATGGGTGCCAATAAATAAAGAAATGTCCTCAAGATTGTCTAGTATATACTCCATAACAGCGTTAAAATGCGCATCAGTAGCTTGTTTGCTTTCGCAAATAGGTGTTGGATATCCTTTTTCTTGGGCACGAGTATTTTCTTTTTCCATGTAAGCTCCCCTAACAACCTTAAAGCCTAATTTATAATTACCCGCTACGGCTTTTGCATGCTGCTCTTTTAAATAGTCTAAACGATCCCAACGATAACATTGTAGTGTATTAAAGACAATGGCTTTCTCTGTATTGTATTTGGCCATCATAGCCTGGCATAGATCGTCTGCAGCATCTTGCATCCAAGACTCTTCTCCATCTATAAGTAGAGAAATATCACAGCTATGAGCTGTTTTACAAACCGTTTCATACCTGTTTTGTATAGCCTCCCACTCCCCTTCTTCCTGAATGGTTAGTGGCTCATTCTCTGAAAGTTTTCTCCAAATTTCAAAACGACCAAAACCAGTGGGTTTAAATACAGAAAATGGCATTGCATCTTTGTTTTTGGCAAACTCAGTGAGCTCTAGCACCTTTTGCATGGTGGCATCAAATTGAGCCTTTTCTTGTTTTCCTTCTACAGAATAATCCAAAACAGAGCTTACCTTAGCACTGTATAAATTATCAACAACTCCCATGCAATCTTTTTCATTTACCCCACCACAAAAATGGTCAAACACCGTTGAGCGTATTAGCCCTTCTACTGGTAAATTAAGATTCAGAGCAACTTTTGTAGCTACCGTTCCTATTTTCACCAAAGGCTCTTTAGAAATCATTTTAAATAAAAAATAAGCACGCTCTAACTCTGAGTCACTTTTTAATTTAAATGCAGTTTGTGTGTTGTCAAAAAGAGTGTTTAAGGCCATAATAAAAATTTCTCGTACAAATATAGTTAGTTTTGATGGTCGTTGAAATACAATGCTATAATTTTGTTATTCTATGTTTGAATAATTTATAGCGCGAAAAACAACAAAAATTATAAAAACTGATAATACACTCACTACTATGGATAAACAGATTGTGACCCAACATACAGCCATTTACTGCAATGAAAACCCATGGTCATTGTTACGCACTGGTATTGAGAAATTAAACCCAACTAAGATATTTATATTAGTAGACACAAATACACATACCCATTGTCATGAGCTATTTATAAAAAAGGCTGGTATAAAAGCACCTGTTGAAACCATTATTATGCCCAGTGGCGAGAAAAATAAAACAATTCATACCTGCATGGATATATGGTCAACACTGTCAGAAAAAGGTGCAGACAGAAGCAGCCTGCTCATTAACCTTGGTGGAGGTGTTGTAACAGATTTGGGGGGCTTTGTTGCCTCTACATTTAAAAGAGGAATTGATTTTATAAACATCCCTACATCACTACTAGCAATGGTTGATGCATCCATAGGAGGTAAAAATGGTGTGGATTTAGAGATGCTTAAAAATCAGATAGGAGTCGTTAATAATCCTTGTTTTGTGATTATTGACCCTACTTTTTTAAACACATTACCAAAACTAGAAATCACCTCTGGATTTGCTGAAATGTTAAAACACGCCCTTATTGACAGTGAAGACTATTGGGAACAGCTTCAAGGTTTTGATATCACAAATCTAAAAAACACCCAAAACTTAATCTGGAAATCTATAGAGATTAAAAACAAAATTGTTACACAAGACCCTAAAGAATTAGGTGCAAGAAAAGTGCTAAATTTTGGACATACACTTGGTCATGCCATCGAATCTTATTGTCTAGATAATAAAAGTAGGCCATCACTTGTTCACGGTGAAGCCATTGCAATTGGCATTGTTTTAGCTACTTATATATCAAGTACTCTAGTTGGGTTTGATAAAAATAAGCTAGTGTCTGTTACTGCAT